>NZ_JBBIAM010000002.1:0-281448 GCF_054185185.1 Bradyrhizobium sp. UFLA05-153 | reverse complement strand
CTTCAATTGGCTGTTCACAATGTATGGCGGTCGGGTCCGGTTTACGGTGCCGGTGTTGTGGACGATCGGCTTCATGGTGTCGTTCGTCTTCGGCGGCCTGACCGGGGTGCTCCTGGCGTTGCCGCCGGTCGATTGGCATGTCCACAACACTGTCTTCCTGGTTGCCCATTTCCATCACGTCATCATCCCGGGCGTACTATTTGGATGCATGGCTGGCTACAATTACTGGTTCCCCAAGGCATTCGGCTTCAAGCTCGATGAGCGCTGGGGTAAGGCGGCGTTCTGGTGTTGGTTCATCGGCTTCCATCTTGCGTTTATGCCGCTCTATGTGACGGGACTGATGGGCATGCCCCGCCGTCTGCAGCACTACGATGTCCTCTCCTGGCAGCCCTGGCTGCTGGTCGCCGAGGTAGGCGCACTGGTTATCCTGGCCGGAATCATCTGCCAGGTCGTCCAGATCGTGGTGTCCATTCGCCACCGTGAGGAGCTGCGCGACACGACCGGAGATCCCTGGAACGGCCGTACCCTGGAATGGGCGACCGCATCGCCGCCGCCGGCCTGGAATTTCGCGGTCCAGCCGCATGTCAACGAGATCGACGCCTTCTGGACAAAGAAGGAGCGCGTGCTCGCCAAGCAAGAACTGCCCGCGTGGCGGCACGACTATGAAGCAATCGAAGTGCCCAAGAATAGCCCGACCGGTTTCGTGACCGCGTTTTTCGCGGTGATCACCGGCTTCGCCCTGATCTGGCACATCTGGTGGATGGCGGGCGTCGGGCTGCTCGGCACAGCCGTGACGTTGCTCGCCTTCATGTTCCGCGCAGAGGACGAAGTTGAGATTTCGGCAGAACAAGTCGCTCAGTTCGATCGCGTGCACGCGGTGGAGGTATCGCTATGAACATCGCAGTTGAGATGGATGATATCCGCCAAGCCGAACTGCTCGATGTCAGTGAGGCGGGTCCCGCACCCAAGCGGATCATCGCGGGCTTCGGGTTCTGGATCTTCCTGCTGAGCGACATCGTGATGTTCTCGGCGCTGTTTGCAAGCTATGCCGTGCTCGCAAAGGCGACTGCAGGCGGTCCGACCGGTGCCCAGCTGTTCGATCTGCGGAACGCCGCGATCGAAACCGCCTTTCTCCTGCTCTCCAGCTACAGCTGTGGACTGATGTCGCTCGCCATCAATTCGCGCCGCCAGTTCGGCACCTTCTTTGGTGCCGTGGTGACGGTCCTCTTGGGTGCGGCATTTCTCAATCTCGAGCTCCGGGAATTTCAGGACATGATTGCGGTGGGGGCGTCCCCGCAACGTAACGCGTTTCTTTCCGCCTTCTTCACGCTAGTCGGTTGTCATGGACTGCACGTAGCAGTCGGACTGGCCTGGCTGGTCCTCATGATGATTCAGCTATCGCTGAGGGGGTTCCAACAGGTCGTAGTGCGCCGCTTGCACTGCTTCTCCCTGTTTTGGCACGCGCTCGACATCATCTGGATCCTGATATTCACGAACGTCTACCTGATGGGAGTCCTGCCATGACCGACACGCGTTGGGATGTTGCACCCGGAGACAGGCCGGCGCTTCCGGCCTGGGAGCGAAGCGCGTCTTCCGGCGTTCTCGTGTACACGATCGGCTTGCTCCTTGCAGCGATCCTGACGGCCACGTCTTTTTGGGTAGCCAACACCTCGGCGATCTGGGCTCCCGGCGTGCCGGCCGGGCTCGTTGTCCTTGCCATCGCTCAGATGGGAGTGCACCTGGTCTTCTTTCTTCACATCACCACGGGGCCGGACAGCACCCACAATGTGCTGGCGCTTGCGTTTGGCGTGCTCATTGTATTCCTGGTTCTCGCGGGCTCCCTCGTGATCATGGCCAACTTGAATGAGAACTTGATGGCGCATGGCGAGATGATGAATTTGCAAATGCAGCGCTGAACCATATGGTCGCATCGACCTCTGCGCGAATTCAGCGAGGCATGCCGCGAGGAATTCGACGAGATGCGCGACCGGCAGCTCTGTCCGGAGACGCCGGAGCATCGGGAGCGGCTGCTCCGTCTCGGCAACCGAAAGTCGCGGACGCATCGGCCGGATACGCGGACCGCCATCAACAGCAACCCAGGACAAAATCGCAGCAACCAGGGCAAAGCCGCGCCCTGGAAAATTCTTCATAACACGAGCCAAGCCACATCGATCCCGTAATCGCCGGGCCTACGGAGGGTACCATGACGTTGCAGATCTCACGACGAGGCAGGGAATATCTGAAGACGGCGCAGACTTTGCTCCACTCCGCCAACACCGCGACCAATCGGGCGGTAGCGGATCAGCTCAAGGCTCTTGCCGACATGTACGAGCGGCGAGCGGAGAAAGCTTCGCATGTCGATGCGGCCAAGGCAGCGACTCGCGCAGCCGCCGATAGCGAAGCACCATTCGAGGGAGGTCGGACATGACCCAGGTATATTTCTACTGTTCCAACACGAATAAGAAGGTTGTTCTCGTCAATCACCTCGGGGCCGTCGTGGACGATCTTGCTGAGGCTCGCGATCATGCGACACGTGTCGTGCAATCCCTCACCAATGAGCGCAGCCTCGAGGATTGGCGTGACTGGGTCTTGCATGTCAGCGACGACCAGGGCGATGAGCTCTTCGTTGTCCCCTTCACTTTCGTGCTTGGCAAGCCACATTGAGGTCAGCATGCGCGCAATACGATCGCGGACAGTGTCGCTTCGCCGAAGGGTGAACGAAGTCGCGAGAAGAGCGAGCAAGCTCATCGCGATGGCTTTTGATCCGTATCGGCCCCAGCGTCATTACATGCGTGGGCCGGGCCCAAAATGGTTCGCCAAACATGGCGCATCCGCATCTGTCACGATTTGCTGAAAGGCAGTTTGGGTCCCCGGCGCTGTCTCCCCCTTGTCCCTCGCCGGGCTTCCCGGCGGCCGGTCCTTTTCCCTCCCGGGGACCGGCCGCCTCTTTCAGGGCCTGATGGGCGACGGCGGTCAACGAAGCGAATGACGAAAACAATGGAGCACACAATGAAATACCTCTTCACATCTGAGATGGCTGTGAGTTGCCTGGTCGCCTTCGTATCGGGCGCACAAGCCCGCTCGGCGTATGACGGGTCCTGGGACCTTGTGTTCGTGACGCAGCGAGGCGCCTGCGACCCGTCCTATAATTTCTCCGTCAACATCACTGACGGCGTCGTCACGCATCCCAACCTCGTGAAGTTCAGGGGCCATGTAGCGCGCTCGGGCGCAGTCAGCGCCTCGGTGACCGTTCCGGACAAATATGCGTCCGGCTCGGGTCGGCTCTCGAGCAATTCCGGTCGCGGAACATGGAGCGGCTATTCGGGAGGCGCGCGTTGCTCGGGGTACTGGACCGCCCAGCGGAATTGACGGGTCTGGTCGAAATCGGCTGCTGATCGGAAAACGGAGTTTTCAGGTGAAGACAGCAATCACCGAATTGTTCGGCATCCGGCATCCGATCATCCAGGGCGGCATGCATTATGTCGGCTTTGCCGAACTCGCGGCCGCGGTTTCGAATGCCGGCGGCCTTGGCATCATCACAGGGCTGACTCAGAAGACGCCGGAGCTTCTGGCGAAGGAAATCGCGCGCTGCCGCGACATGACCGACAAGCCGTTCGGTGTGAACCTCACCTTCCTGCCGAGCTTCACCGCGCCGCCCTATCCGGAATACATCACCGCGATCAGGGAGGGTGGCGTCAGGGCCGTGGAGACTGCGGGCCGCAGCCCCGAGCAATACATGCCGGCGCTGAAGGCGGCCGGCATCAAAGTGATTCATAAATGCACCTCGGTGCGGCACTCGCTGAAAGCCGAGAAAATCGGCTGCGACGCGGTCAGCGTCGACGGCTTTGAATGCGGCGGTCATCCCGGTGAGGATGACATTCCGAACATGATCCTCCTGCCGCGGGCGGCGGATGAACTGAAGATCCCGTTCGTCGCCTCCGGCGGGATGGCGGATGCACGCAGCCTGGTCGCTGCGCTGTCGATGGGCGCGGCCGGCATGAACATGGGTACGCGTTTCATCGCCACTAGGGAAGCGCCCGTCCACGACAACGTGAAGCTAGCGCTCATCAAGGCGACCGAACTCGACACGGTGCTGGTGATGCGCGCGCTTCGCAACACCGAACGCGTGCTGAGGAACAAGGGTGTCGATAAGCTTCTCGAGATCGAGCGTGACAAGGGCGCCGCGCTGAAGATCGAGGACATCCACCCACAGGTCGCCGGCGTCTACCCAAGGGTCATGATCGACGGTCAGATGGATGCCGGCGCATGGAGCTGCGGCATGGTGATCGGCCTGATCCACGATATCCCGACAGTCAAGGAGTTGATCGACCGCATCATGCGTGAGGCCGAGCAGATCATCCGAGGACGGCTGACGGGCCTCCTTGACGGTACTCTTGATACCAAACCAACCCGCGGGGTTGCCTGAGGAGGGCGCTATGGGCGACTCGCACTTCAACAGCACGATCGCCATAGGAACCTGAGTATGCTGGAGAAGGTCCCGTCACGTGCTTAGCCGGCGACGCGATCCTCCCGCGCCGCATTGGTTTTTCTTCTCTACCGTCGCCGAAACTACGACCGCGGTCTTGCCGCGGTAGGCGAGGAGAGGGCGGCACGCTACTTTGCGCCTTGAGTACGGATTGAGTGGGAAAACACATAATTTAGTGCGGTACTTCACGAGTTCGTCGGTACGACAATGTCGTACCGACGACATCCCAGATCGTCGCGACAAAATGTGCCGTTCCGTAAGTGTTTGAAACGAGAGGAAAATGTTGTAGCCCTAACTTCTGATCGACTGTCGGCCCAAAAATTAGCTAATCCATCCGAGATGACAAAGCGAAATAACATCAACATGTTAGCGCATCGATTTTGCATTGCGCCCATGATGGATTGGACCGAGACATCTCGAAAAGCGATGCAGCATCAGCACTTAAGCCGCAGCTCGATCGGTCATGTCGTACCGAATGTAGTACTGCCGCTGGCTCGGAGCTCGACGAGCAAACGATTTCGCGCTTCTGCGTTTATATGGTGGCGGTGGCGTAACGCAGCGTAGCATCCAAAACGGCAGCTGCTGCTGGCTCCAGTCGCCGCAACCAAGTCATATTCAGTTTTCGCGTCTGCTTAGTATGCACGACCGCGCCTAATGGCGAGCTGACTTTTCCCCACCGACTCTGGGCGGTTCGAGCGTGACCTCCTTCAAGCGATCGCCGCTGGCGATGACGACCACAAAGTTGAGTTTGCCATCCTGCTTCATAAGGCCTCCGGCGAGAGCGCTTCCCTCTGCAGCTTTCTCGGCGATGCGTACGGCGTCCGACAGCTCTTGCTCAACAGACTTCAGGGCAATGATATTGCCCAGATCGTCTCGGTCGAGCTCCCTCAGCGATGACGAAACTTCCTTCTCTGTCACGCTTCCGGTATTCGCATCTATAACATTTTCCCAAAGTCGCTCATTGCCTACCGTCCGCACGCGATAAATGGCCGGACCGGAAATCTCAAGGCTGACATCCGCGGTCCTGGAACCGTCATGTAAATGCTCGGCGATCGCTACCGCCTGGCTGAGTGGTACTTTTATCGTGCGAAATTGCTCGATCAGGCGACGTATCGCCGCCTCATCGGCATCGCCTTGGGCGGCTACGCCCCTATTTGCGGCGTTCAAAGGTGAGTGGGGGACGTCGGCTCTCGCGCCCGTAGCAGCAAACGTGGCGGACAAAACGATAATCGCTAACATTCGCTTCTTCGGCATGATGAGGTAAATCCTGTGGCTATCCGTGAAAAACTGATCGGTGGTCTTATGGGTGTGTGCGAGGATCCACGACGGGCCTATCGACACGAACCTTGGCTCAGTGAAGCGCACCGTTCGAGTGTGGTATCTAAACTCGAATGCCGACCAGGTCGCCGCCGCTTCCCGGACCGAGTCTGTGCGAAATTGCGTCGTGGTTCCAAGGCAAGCCCGACTGCCCTCGTGCTTAAGTCGGCTTGATCGGAAACCCCCGGATCTAACTGCGCCAACGTTTCACGGACCTGGGGCGGGATTGCGGGGCTACCGTCACTCGCATCGGCTTGCTCGGATATTGACGCGGGCGGCTGTCGTGCGGCATCGGCCACATCCGAGGTAAGCGGCGAGGGGATTGCAGTCTCCCTGTCCGGGACAATGGGCGGGAAACCGGGCTGGCTGGTATCGATGATAACTGCTTCCGGTACCTTCAGCTCGGAGGCGATCCGGATCGGCGGAAGCGTAGAGTGCGATTCGATGAGCTTGTTTGGCGGGGGCTCCGGCAGCAGGGAATTGGCTGCAAAGAGCAGCACGAGCAACGCTCCGCCGACCCACATAAAGTAACCCCACACGGGAGCTTGAGTATCGACTGAATCACGCGCACGCATTGACAAGACGGATGTTCTGCTCACAGCGCCGGGCTCCCGCGCTGAAGTCCTTTCGGCGCGATGCAGAACCGCTCGCCGGCGAACGCGTGCAGCCCGGCAAGCAAGGCTATCGTAACGCCCAGCAGCAGGCTCAGAGCCACGAGGGACAGGGCCACGACCAGGTTCAGGCATGCGAGCGCAAGCCCCGGCCACGGATTTTCCTTTGCGAGCGACCACAAAAGGATTGACATTCTCGGCTCCCTAAATACACTATACCGTATAGTTCATATACATCCCGAACCGCGGGGTGTGTCAAGAGCGAAGACTCACAAGCTCGTGTTCAGGCACTTTCAACGGGCGGGTAATCGGAGCATGACGCTGCGTCTCCCGTTCGAAAGCGCGATGCCTCAGCAGAAGAAGGGATTTTGTATGTTCAAGTACACATTAGTAGTCATGCTGGCGGCAATGTTCGGGAACGGGACTGCTGTTGCGCAGGACAACCGCGGTACTCCCGAACAGAGGGCCGCATGCGCGCCTGACGCCTTCCGGCTGTGCCTTAGCTACATCCCCGACGCCACGAACGTAGAGGCCTGTCTCCGGCAAAGAGAGTCAGCGCTGAGCGATCCTTGCAGAGCCGTCTTTGACCGCGCTGCGGAAGCTGCTTCGGTCAGGACTGTTAGGGCGCCCCGCCGCGACGCGAGAGAGGAATGATCGCATGAACACGATTTATGCACCCGCTTTCGCCGCGTTCGGTGGCTCGGCCTTCGGAGCGATCTCCACGATCGTGACGGGATGGGTGACCCGGCGCCGCAAGCTTCGCGAGCGTCATAATGCCCGGTCGATCGCCAAGCGCGAGCGGCTCTATCGGAGTTTCATCGAGGAAGCCTCCCGTCTCTATGCCGAGGCGCTCGTCAGCGACAAGTCCGAGATTCCGCAATTGGTCAATCTGTACGCGCTTGTCGGGCGGATGAGGATTCTTTCTAGCGATGAGGTGGTTCAAGCCGCAGAGCGGGCAGGTCGCCTGATCGTCGAAACCTACCTTTCGCCGAACCCCGAACTGGTCGATTTGCCAGAACTCATGGAGGAGATGGACCCCTTGCGTCACTTTGGCGAAACCTGCCGGCGTGAATTGCATTCGATCGCATCTTGCTGAGGTCGCAAGCGATGCAGAAGCCGATGCGCCAAGTCGAATCCTCGTACATTCGTCGGCGAATCGTCCAAGCAGCGATCCGACTGCACCGCGAGATCGGTTTCAGGAAGACCACTGTCGCCGATATCGCTCGCGGGGCGTCGATGTCGCCCGCCAACGTTTACCGCTTCTTTCCTTCAAGGCAGGCGATCGAAGAGACGATCGTGGCGGATCTGTTCGATCGCGTGTCCGTGGCTGCAACTCTTGCGGCTCGCGGCGACTCCGCTCTGGAGCGCTTGACGGCTGCTTTGAGGACAATCTCGCAGCTGCACCAACATCGGCTGGAGCACGACAGCAAGCAACACGAATTGGTCGCTGCGGCGGTACGAGAGAACTGGGCAGTCGCCCTGTCTTACGCGGACCGGATCCGGGGGCTTGTGAGCGCGACCATTGCTGCTGGACAGGCGAGCGGCGAGCTACGACCGGGATGTGCAATGGCAATGACCTGTTGCCTGCTTGAAGCAATGGAGGGCTATCTTAATCCTTCGCGGATCAATGCGGCTGTCGTTCGGCCCACGTTCGACGAGATGATGGATTTTTGCGCCGGCGCCGTGCGTCACGGACCGTGGGGGCGGCCGATCGACCTGGCCGCCGATATCCGTCCCAAAGCCGTGGTGCAAGGATAGCGGCAGGGCTTCGGCTGGTTCACGGCCTCCAGTCCGCCTCACAAGCCGCGAGAAAGAAATTGACCCGCTCGTGCAGGAACGTCGGCAGCTCTTTTTTGAGATCCTTCAGTTCCTCACCCATCAAAGATCTCATCAGCATCGGAAGCAGAATGAGATCCATGAACATTTGAGCGGTCGCAACGCTCCGCTTTGCGCTGAAGGGGCCTTTGGCTGAGCGCGCGACCCTCTGCGTCGCCTCGTTCAAGAGTTGCGAAACTGCCCCAGCCGCGCGGTCGCGCGCCGCGTCGTGAACATTCCGGCTCAACTCGGGAAATCGGCGTGCCTCCGCGATCGTTGCGCGCGTGAGGTCCAACGTATCCTCGACAAATCTCTCCACGATCTCGATTCCTAGATTGGCGAGCTTTTCCTGGATGGTGCGGCCTGCCGGCGTGAACCCCTCAAAATCCGTCAATCCGTTGATGGTCCGCGCCACCACAGCCACGAACAGCGCCTCCTTGCCGGGGAAGTGGGCATAGATGGTCGGTTTGCTCGCAGGGGCCAACTCGGAGATGTCGTCGATACTGGCACTCCTAAAGCCTTTCTCGAGAAAGAGCTGCTGGGCAGCATCGAGAATCCGCGCCTGGACGTCACCGGCCAGATCCTTGGGCGGCCTGCCGCGTTTCGGGTTCTTGTTCTTCGCCATCACGATCTCCTCATCACGAGTCTTTGCGTGTCTGGATTCCACTTGACACGCGCCGGGAGGAAATGCAATGAAAAGAAAATATACGGTATAGTTTAATTTGGCCTTGCGCAAGTTGGCTTTGATGGCCGTGCCTGCGCCAGCTGATCCGGATGACCGGCCGACCGCCACATGCGCGTTCGGCCGCCGCCTGTCCGGCGCAACCTGAGGAGATCATCGTGAATATATGCAGCCCGGATTCGCCAATAGTGGAGCAGGGCATCTTGCTGCGCGAATTGAATCACCGGATCAATGGTGGGCTCGCCTCGGCGATCAACCTGGTCTCAACCGCGGCTGTCCGGGTGGAGGGGGCAGAGGCCAAGCGCGCCCTCAGCGATGTCGTCGAGTTGCTGCGTGGTTATGCCGATGTGCAACAGGCGCTTGCAGTGCCCAAGGGCAAGGCGCTGATCGACGCCGCGACCTACATCCGCATAATGGGCTGCGCCATGCGCCGTTCGTTGCTGGATCGGATGAATATCCGGCTGGCAATCGCCGCCGAATCTCTTCCGCTCCAACCCGAGCGGTGCCGGCAGCTCGGATTGATCGTCCACGGGCTCGTCACCAATGCAGCGACCCATGCGTGCTTCGAGGCGCGGGCCGGAGAAATCAAGATCAGGTTGACACGAATCGGCGGCCTGGTGAACTGCGTCGTCCTGGACAATGGATCGCGGCCGTCACGGAGCGCTGCTGGGCGCGGACTGCGGCTCGGCAATGATCTTGCCATGGGTCTCGGCGGCCGGGTCGAGCACGGCTTTGGTGACGAATTCACGTCCGTCGTTGTGTCGTTTCCGCTGTCAGAGCGTGAGCGGCAGGCGAACGGGGCGATGGTGAAGCGTCGCATCATGCGGTCGCCTCGCCGATCAAACGTCAACACGTCCGATGCCTCGGCGCTTTGCATAGAAGCGAACTGCCCCGATCGGGACAGCCGTCCCGTTGCAACTCGACCGGATCCTACGCCAGCTCACGGAGCCCAACTGGTGTCTGCCCGTCCAGCGCAGGATGCGCTGGGCGCGTTGTTGTCACCCCGCCACCGCATGGACCTGCTATGACCCATCACGCTACGAACCACAGCGAAATCGACCAAGCTGCCTGCAAACGCAAGCTGAGGGGCCCCGGTGGCCTGGCGGCTGCGCTTGTTGCAATCGCGCTGAGTGGCTGCAACGATCACGCCGCCGCTCCCATCGCGCGCACGGCGATCGTGCGCACGGAGATCGTGCAGCCGCGCGACCGGCAAAACTCCGTCACCCTGACCGGTGAGATCCAGGCCCGTTTCCACGCCGACCTGTCATTCCGCGTCAGCGGACGTGTGCTCGCGCGCTATGTCGATGTCGGCGCTCACGTCGAGGGTGGCGAGATCCTGGCTGTGCTCGATCCCACCGAGCAGCAGGCCGACGTCGATGCCGCGACCGCGGCGGTGCTGGCTGCAGAATCTCAGCTGCGCGTGGCCAAGGTGACTTTCGAACGACAGAAGACGTTGATCGCAAGCGGTTTTACCACGCGGACGGTCTACGATCAGGCGCAGGAAGGGTTGCGTACCGCAGAAGGTGCGCTTGAAGCCGCAAAAGCGGAGCTCGGAACGTCGAAAGACGCCCTTGGTTATACGGCGCTGCGCGCCGAAGCGGCGGGTGTGATCACCGCGCGCAATTTGGAAGTCGGCCAAGTCGTACAGGCCGCGCAACCCGTTTTCTCGCTGGCGCAGGACGGTGAACGGGATGCGGTGTTCGATATCTACGAATCTCTCTTGTTTGGCGATCGCGACGACAGCCGCGTATCGCTGGCGCTTGTCTCCGACGCAGGTGTTGCGGCGAGCGGGCATGTCAGGGAGGTATCGCCCGCGATTGATGCGAAGAGCGCGACCATCCGCGTCAAGGTTGCCATCCAGGATCCGCCGGCAGCGATGACGCTTGGTAGCGCCGTTGCGGGAACTGTCAAAGCGAAAGCCCAGCAGCAGATCGCGTTGCCCTGGAGCGCATTGGCGGCGGCTGGATCGAAGCCCGCGGTTTGGACCATCGATCCGGCGACCAAAACAGCTGCGCTTAAGGCGGTGACGATCGGCGGTTATGAAGCTCGTGAAGTGCTGATCAGGGCCGGACTCAAGCCGGGCGAGCGCGTCGTGATCGATGGCGGCAAGCTGCTGAGCAATGGCCAGGCCGTAACATATGAGGGAGACCCGTCATGAAGAGGCGCGTCACGATTGCAGCCGGCACCTTTGTAGCAGCGTTCGCGCTGGCTGGATGTCAGCAGGATGCGAAAGCGCCCGAGCCTGTGCGACCCGTGCTGTCGATGGTACTCGAGCCGAGCCGTCCAGATGGCATCGTCGCCGTTGGCGTTGTTGAGCCGCAGTACAAGACCAATCTCGCGTTCCGCGTTCTGGGACGTCTGACCGGGCGTCCCGTCTCTGTTGGTGACGTCGTCAGCGAAGGACAAACGGTCGGCGTCATCGACTCCATGGCTCTGGAGCTTGCGGTACGCTCGGCGAAGGCTGAGCTCACCAAGGCCGAAGCGCTCCTCGCGACTGCCAAGGCGACGGAGGAGCGGCAGCGAACCCTCATCACAACGGAAGCCACCACAAAGCAGACACTGGACAATGCCGAGCAGGCGCGAGCCGGTGCCGCCGCGTCGGTCGCGCACGCACAGGCAAACTTGATCAAGGCCATCGAGCAACGGGGCTATGCCCAGCTCAAGGCCGATTTCGCCGGCGTCGTCACTGCGGTGGGCGCAGAAGTCGGACAGGTGGTCTCTCCTGGCCAGAATGTCGTGACAGTCGCGAGGCCTGACATCAGGGAGGCGGTGGTCGATATTGGGGAGGATTTCCCGGTGCCGGTTGAAATTGGCTTGCCGTTCACCGTCGGCTTGCAGTTGCTCCCCTCCGTCCGGGTCGAAGGCAAGGTACGCGAGATCGCTCCGCAGGCAGACCCCGTGACGCGCCTGCGGCGAGTCCGTATCGCCCTGAACAATCCGCCTGAAAGCTTTCGCTTGGGCACGACCGTTACGGCGAAGCTCAGCCAAGCGCAAACTCCAACATTGCGCGTTCCCGCCTCGGCGGTGCTCGCCAAGGATGACGCGAATTTCGTCTGGGTCGTCGATCAGTCCGGGAGCACCGTCTCGCTGCAAAAGGTCGATCTTGCCGAGGACCCCGCAGGTGCCCGCGTCGCCGGTGGGCTTAGCCCCGGCGCGCGCATCGTGACCGCCGGAATCCACAGCCTTAAGCCAGGACAACACGTCCGTATCGAACAGGATCAGAAGCCATGACGTCGTTTAACCTTTCCGACTGGGCGCTCCGCCACCGTTCGCTCGTCTGGTACTTCATGATCGCCTTCATGGCGGCCGGCCTCTTTGCCTATCTTCAGCTTGGTCGTCAGGAAGATCCCGACTTCACCATCAAGACGATGGTGATCCAGGCACAGTGGCCGGGCGCATCGCCCGAAGAGATGACGCGCCAGGTCACCGACCGGATCGAAAAGAAGCTCGAGGAGCTGGAGTCGCTCGACTACACCAAGAGCGTGACTGTCGCGGGCCAGACCACCGTATTCGTTTATCTGCGCGACACGACAAAGGCGGTTGACGTCAAGCCGACCTGGGTCCGCGTCCGCAACATGATCGCGGATATCAAGGGCGAATTCCCGCAAGGCGTGATTGGGCCGGGCTTCAACGATCGCTTCGGCGACGTGTTCGGCAACATCTATGCCTTCACCAGCGACGGCTTGACCCAGCGTCAGCTGCGCGATGAGGTCGAAGGCATCCGCGCCAAGGTGTTGACCGTGCCAGATGTGGGTAAGGTCGACATTCTGGGAACGCAGGACGAGGTGATTTACCTCGAATTCTCCACTCGGAAGGTCGCGGCCCTTGGCCTCGACGTCCACTCGATCATGGCCTCCCTGCACGGACAGAACGCGGTCGCACCGTCCGGGGTGTTCCAGGACGGGCCCGAGCGGATCAGCGTGCGGGTAAATGGCCGGTTCACGTCTGAGGCAAGCCTGAACGCGGTCAATCTTCGGATCAACGACCGCTTCTTTCCGCTGACTGACGTCGCGACTATCACGCGCGGTTACGCCGATCCGGCCAAGACCTTGTTCAGGTACAACGGCCAGCCCGCGATCGGACTTGCGATCGGCATGAAGTCCGGCGCAAACCTGCTCCACTTCGGCGAGGCGCTGAAAGAGGAGATGTCAAAGGTCGCTGCCGACCTGCCGATCGGCGTCGGCGTTCACCTAGTCGCCGATCAGCCGGTCGTGGTCGAGCATGCCGTGTCGGGCTTCACCGAAGCGCTGTTTGAGGCCGTGGTCATCGTTCTCGCCATCAGCTTTCTCAGCTTGGGCATGCGCGCCGGGCTTGTCGTCGCAATTGCGATCCCGCTGGTTCTCGCCATTACCTTCGTGGTGATGGCCTATGCCGACATTTCGTTGCAGCGTATCTCGCTCGGTGCATTGATCATTGCGCTCGGCCTCCTGGTCGATGACGCCATGATTGCCGTCGAAATGATGGTGGCTCGGCTGGAAGTCGGCGATCCCCTGGAAAAGGCGGCAACCCACGTCTATACGTCGACCGCCTTTCCCATGCTGACGGGCACCCTGGTTACGGTCGCGGGCTTCATCCCTATCGGGCTGAACAGCAGCAATGCCGGTGAGTTCACCTTCACCCTGTTCGTGGTGATTGCGGTCTCTCTGATCGTGTCGTGGGTCGTCGCGGTGCTGTTCACCCCGCTGCTCGGCGTCACCATCCTGCCGGCAAAGATGAAGGGCCATCATGAGGCGAAGGGCCGGCTGGCGCAGATGTTCGCCCGCGTGTTGCTCGTCTGCATGCATCATCGCTGGATCACCGTCGGGGTGACGGTTGCAGCCTTCTTCGTCGCGTTGTTCGGCATGAATTTCGTGCAGCAGCAATTCTTTCCCTCGTCGGATCGCAGTGAACTGGTGATCGACTGGAATCTCCCCCAGAACGCTTCGATTGCCGACACCAACGCGCAGATGGCGCGCTTCGAGCGCGAACAGCTGCAGGGCAATGGCTCCGTGGAGCATTGGTCGACGTATGTCGGCACCGGCGCGCCGCGGTTTGTGCTATCGTTCGACGTGCAGACGGCCAATGCATGGTTTGGTCAGCAAGTCGTCGTGACCAAGGGCGGCATCGAGGCCCGCGACCGTGTCAAGGCGCAATTCGAAGAATATCTGAGGAAGGCGTTTCCAGGCACCGACACTTACGTCAAGTTGCTCGAGGTCGGGCCGCCGGTAGGGCGTCCGGTGCAATATCGCGTGAGCGGACCGGACGTCGCGAAGGTCAGGGATCTCTCGCAGGAACTGGCTGGCATCGTCCGGAGCAACCCCGATCTCGGCAACGTCGTGTTCGACTGGATGGAGCCTGCGCGGGTCGTCAAGGTCGATGTTCTCCAGGACAAGGCCCGTCAGCTCGGCGTGACGTCGGAAGACATCGCCACGGCCGTGAACTCGGTGCTCGAGGGCACGCAGATCACACAGGTTCGCGACAGCATCTATCTTGTCAATGTCACTGGACGCGCGACCGCGGTCGATCGCGGCTCGATCGATACGCTTCGAGATCTGCAGTTGACCGGGCAGGGTGGGCAGTCGGTGCCGCTCGGCGCCGTGGCCAACCTGCACTATGAGATCGAGCAGCCGACGATCTGGCGCCGCGCGCGCATTCCGACGATCACGCTGAAGGCTGGCATCGTCACCAACGTCCAGCCGAAGACAATCATGGATCAGTTGGTACCGAGGGTGGCGGAGTTCAGCAAAGCACTACCGGCGGGTTATTCTCGTGGCCGTCGTTCCGCTGATGTTGTTCGTCATGGCTACCGTAAAAATTTTTAAGCGACCGAGCATCGTATGCGGCCGATCCTCCTGACCGCGGCCGCCGCGAGTCTCGCGCTGATTCCGATCGCGCGCGAGATTTTCTGGGGTCCGATGGCCTACGCGATGATGGGCGGCATC
Organism: Bradyrhizobium sp. UFLA05-153; assembly: GCF_054185185.1. Taxonomy (NCBI): domain Bacteria; kingdom Pseudomonadati; phylum Pseudomonadota; class Alphaproteobacteria; order Hyphomicrobiales; family Nitrobacteraceae; genus Bradyrhizobium; species Bradyrhizobium sp. UFLA05-153. Next base: position 266,616 of record NZ_JBBIAM010000002.1, on the reverse strand, counting down.
ATCGTCGGCACCCTGCTGACGCTCTTGTTCCTGCCGGCGCTCTATGTGGCGTGGTTCCGAATCCACCCTGTCCACGACGATGGCCGGCCAATGTCTGAGACGGTTGACCCGGCGCACGACACTCATTCGTCGAACTCGACCCTTGCACCGGTCGCGCCGGTGCCAGTCCTTGAAACGCAATTCTGAAACGGAGACTATCATGTCCAGGAAGTCACTCTTGACGCTGTCGGTCAGCGTAATGCTCGCGACAATTTCGTTGGCGCCAACCGCGGTGTTTGCGCAATTCCCCGGTCCGCCTCCAATAGGGCCGGGCGGTCTTCCGCCGATCGCGGCCGGCGGTCCTCCAGCATTCGCAAGTCCGCCTCCCATGCCGCCGGGCGGTGCGGCCAATGCCGGCCTTGGCGGTCCGGCTCCTCGGTTGGGCGCCGGCGTTGGTCCTCGCGGCGATCTAAGGGCGCTTGGCGGCGTCCGCACAGGCGGTCGTGACGGACCCGCGGTTGCAGGCTCGGTCCAGGCTCGCTCTGCATCGGTCAGCTACAGCCGTTCCGGAAGCTTCAGCCATGGCTATGGCGGGCGGCGATACGGTTATGGTGCAGCCTACGTCGCTGGAGCCTCTGCGGGCTATGCCTATGGCAGCAGTTCGAACGAGGGCAACTATTCCGATAGCGATTGCTACTACGCCTACGGTCGCCACCGACGCGTTCTGGTTTGCAACTGACAATCACGAACTCGGAGCTGCCCTTGACGGAGATCGGTTTGTTAATCCCAGCTGCGCGCCGTCGAAGCGGACCTTGGCATTGCGTCAGCGTGTCGAGCTGGTTGCGACAGTCGACACAAGGTCGGGCGTAATTGGGCCTCGAGCAGTTGCAGCCCGAGCTTTTGAACGCGCTCGCTTGACGCAACAAGAAATAAACTATACGGTATATTTTATTAAGCTGGCGAAGCTCGCGACGACCGCGATCCGGACAGAACGGGCTTCAGCAACCGCAAACCAAGAGCACAGAACCATGAACTTTCAGCCTCGACCACACTTGGCGATCGCCGACCGGCGTCTGCCATTCGATTGCATCGCGTTGCTCTTGCAAGGCGGCGGCGCCCTGGGCGCTTACCAGGGTGGCGTCTACGAGGCTCTGGCGGAAGCCGATATCCATCCGGATTGGATTGCCGGAATTTCGATTGGAGCGATCAACGCAGCAATCATCGCAGGCAATCCGCCCAATTCCCGCGTTGACCGGCTTCGCGAGTTCTGGACGCAGGTGACGTTGGACACGCCCTTCACCGAACTGATGAATAGTGATCACACCCGCAATTTTCTCAATCAGGTGAATGCGAGCTTCGCGGCGATGTTTGGCGCGAGTGGCTTCTTTTCTGCGCGGCCGCTGGCGCCTTGGTTGCAGGCGGGTGGAACGCTTGCCGCCACCAGCATCTACGACACGAGCGCGCTAAAGACGACACTAGAGCGCCTCGTCGATTTCGATCGCATCAACGCCGGTACGACGCGGTTCAGCGCAGGCGCCGTCAACGTGAGGACCGGCAATTTGGTCTATTTCGACACGGTCACGCATACGATTCGGCCCGAGCACATCCTGGCGAGTGGGGCGCTGCCGCCGGGCTTTCCGGCCGTCGAAATCGATGGCGAATACTATTGGGATGGCGGCCTCGTATCCAACACGCCGTTGCAGTGGGTGATCGAGTGTGGTGCCCGTCAGGACACGCTCGTGTTTCAGGTCGATCTCTGGAGCGCGCGCGGTCAGATTCCGCGCAATATGGCCGACGTCGTCACGCGTCAAAAGGAGATTCAATACTCGAGCCGCACGCGCGCGAGCACAGACCAGTTCAAGAGCCTGCATCGGTTGCAGCGGGACCTGGCAGCTCTCTTGAGCAGGCTGCCTGAAGATCTGCGCGAGCAAGATGATGTCAGGCTGCTCAGGACGGCTGCCTCTCACAACGTGCACAGCCTCGTCCACCTGATCTATCGCGCGCGGGACTACGAAGGGCACTCCAAGGACTACGAGTTTTCCCGTCTCTCGATGCAGGACCATTGGCGCGCCGGTTATCACGATGCATTGCGCACCCTTCGTCATCCCGAGGTGCTGGCCCGCCCGACCAGTGCGGACGGCGTCTCCACTTTCGATCTTGAGCAGGATGGTCGCGAATAGGCCAGTCAGCCGGCTATTCCCAATCACAGGAGAATTGAAATGCACGAGAATGAAGTGGTGAGGCGGGCGTTCGCGATGCCGCTCACCAATCCCGCCTATCCGCCTGGACCGTATCGCTTCGTCAACCGCGAATACCTGATCATCACCTATCGCACCGATCCGGCGAAGCTGCGAGCGGTCGTTCCGGCTCCGCTCGAATTTGACGAACGCGAGGCGTTGGTCAAGTACGAATTCATCCGCATGCCGGATTCCAGTGGTTTTGGCGACTACACCGAGAGCGGCCAAGTCATTCCGGTGTCGTTCCGCGGTCGCAGGGGCGGTTACACCCACTGCATGTTCCTGAACGATGAGGGACCGATCGCCGGCGGCCGCGAGCTCTGGGGCTTTCCGAAGAAACTGGCTCAACCGACGCTGCGGACCGAAGTCGATACGCTCATCGGCACTCTGGATTACGGTCCGTTGCGGGTAGCAACCGGCACGACGGGATACAAGCACCGCGAAGCCGACCTGGCGCAAGTCAAAGCCGCTCTCAAGGAGCCGAACTTCCTTCTCAAGATCATCCCGCACGTCGATGGCACGCCACGCATCTGCGAACTGGTCGAATATCATCTCGAGGATGTCACAATCAAGGGCGCGTGGACCGGGCCTGCGGCGCTCCATCTGACGCCTCATGCGTTGGCACCCGTAGCTGATCTGCCAGTTCTCGAGGTGGTGTCCGCGGTTCACCTACTGGCCGACCTGACGCTCGGGCTGGGCAAGGTCGTGCATGACTACCTCCAACAGCCAAGCCGACGTCTCATCGAAGCCCGCGAGACGAGCCTGGTCGACTGAACATGCAGGGACGCAACAGAAGGAGAGTGAATTGAGTGTTCTGAAGGGCAAGACGGCCGTTGTGACCGGCTCGACAAGCGGAATAGGTCTTGGGTGCGCGCGGGCATTCGCAGGTGGCGGCGCCAACATCGTGCTCAACGGGATTGGGGCACCGGCCGATGTTGAGAAGACGCGGGCTGCAATCGAGAACGATTTCGGAGTGAAGGTTATCTATTCGCCCGCGAATATGGGTGAGCCGATGGAAATTGCCAACATGATTTCGTTTGCCGAGAGGACGTTTGGGCGCGTGGACGTGCTGGTCAACAATGCCGGCATCCAGCATGTCTCGCCAATCGAGGATTTTCCGGTCGAGAAGTGGGACGCAGTCATCGCAATCAACCTCTCCTCCGCTTTCCATGCGATCCGTGCCGTTACTCCTGGCATGAAGCAACGAGGCTGGGGCCGTATCATCACCACGGCCTCGGCGCATTCGCTGGTCGCGTCTCCCTTCAAGTCAGCTTACGTCGCCGCCAAGCATGGCATCGCCGGACTCACGAAAACGCTGGCGCTGGAACTCGCCCGGTCGAAGATCACCTGCAACTGCATCAGCCCCGGCTACGTCTGGACGCCGCTGGTGGAGAAGCAGATCCCGAACACGATGAAGGCGCGCAACATGAGCAAAGATCAGGTGATCAACGACGTCCTGCTCGCGGCCCAGCCAACGAAGGAATTCGTGACGGTCGAGCAGGTGGCGTCGTTGGCGCTGTTCCTGTGCAGCGAGGACGCTGCACAGATCACCGGCGCCAACCTCTCAATCGATGGCGGCTGGACGGCCGAGTAGAGCCGCCGAAATGCACACTAGCTCTTGCAACGCGCGGTGAAAGAAAGGTGGTCGACGAACGATAGACCAAGAAGACAACAACGCTCAACAGCCTACGGCTGTTGCTTTACTGAACATCAACCAATTCCTCTGGAAAGAAGATCATGAACAAGCGACTGATCGCGAATGTCATTGGCTGTGCCTGCCTTACCTTGGCGACGGCAGCCGAAGCTCGAACCTCTTACGACGGTCCCTGGGATCTCGTCTTCGTTACGCAACGCGGAAGCTGCGATCCAACCTACAATTTCTCAGTGAACATAAACGACGGCGTTGTGACGCATCCCAATTTGGTGAAATTTAGCGGGTATGTCGGAAGATCGGGCGCAGTTCGCGCGTCGGTGACGGTGCACGACAAATACGCATCAGGTTCGGGAAGACTGACGCGAGATACTGGCCGCGGAGTCTGGAGCGGCTACGCAGGAGGCGGGCGCTGCTCGGGATATTGGACCGCGCATCGAAACAACTAGGACGCAGCCGACGGGCAGAGCTTCTCAGCGTGCCCCGTTGCCACGACTATCCTGTCGCCGAGGTAGACCGATATCGTGCCAGTTCAGACTGCCAACGTACGCGCCGTGGATAAGCGGCGGCGCTGTGGCTCACCGAACTCTTGCGAGGTCATTTACGCTCGCTTCGATCTTCTTGGCCAGATTAAAGCGCGGAGGGACGTAAGATGCTATCGCCTTCGTTTTCGGCATTGCCGACATGAAATAACTGACTCCAAGGGTGGCAAGAACCTCGCCGCCGAGGCGTATGGAAGACTGAAGGTGTTCGCTGATCTCGGTTGGTCATCAGGCGATCGTTCTGCGAAGCCGTTGCGCCGCACGCGCGCAATGATTTCGCGGGCGTGCGCAGAGGATATTCAGTACGAACAATTGCTGACGCTGGCAGTAGCGCTGCCCCGCCGAATTGTACTCGGACTGGTGCTTTCTCTCCTTTGACTTCTCATGGTGTTCGACAGATATCCGATTTTTGTTGTCGACATCTCGGTCGTGATTTTCGATTGAGAGCCCGCCTTACATCTCCGCACTGCGCAGGTTTTCCTACCCTGCAGCCGCCGCAACTACGATCGAGCGTGTCCCCCAGTTGGCCTGGTGAGGGCAGCAAGCTACTTTGCCCCTGAAGTAGATATAGGGAGGGCAACCGACTTAGCGCGGTACTTCACGAGTTCATCAGGTACGACAATGTTGTACCGACTGCATCGCGGAATCGTCGCTTCCAAACGTGCTATCTGCAAGTACTTGAAACGAAAGGAAAACGATCTAGACCCAAGGCTCTGATTGACTGTCGGCCCAATCTAAAGCGACCCAGACGAATTGAGAAAGCGGAATAACATCAACATGTTATCGCATCGATTTTGCATTGCACCTATGATGGATTGGACCGGAAAATCTCGAAAAGCGAAGCACCATCAGCACTTAAGCCGCAGATCGATCGAGCATGTCGTACCAAATGTAGTACTGCCACTGGTTCGGATCTCGACGAGCAAGGGTTGTCGTGCGCCGGCGTTTGTCCTGCGGCTATAGCGTAGCGCGGCGTAGCTGCGCGCGGCGGGAGGCGATATGCGCCTGCGTCGCCACGTGCATCGTTCTGCAGCGATCATTCAGCTCGGAGCTTCAGTTTGGCGTGGGCGAAGGCGCGCGTTCTAGGCAACTCGCCTGAGGGCGCGAAAAAAGGAGAGGCGGTGCGCCGCCTAGGTCGTCAAGGCTGCCATTTCTTTTCTGGCGGCATCGACTCTCGCATCAAGATATTTGGCTAGATCCAGAAGGTGGATGCCTTTAGCGCATTTCTGGCTTGCTTCCATTCGCACCAGAGGGATCGCTATTTCACCTGCGCTGATCTTCTGCACCAGCTTGGTTGGATTCAAGTGTGAGAAGTAATCCCGACACGCGTCTTCAATCGGAATGATCGCCTTACCTCCGTACTGCGCCATCAAAAGGAATGCAGTGTTCATTGGGCCTGGTCTCAACCGATCGCTATTCTATCTAGCTTGAGAAATGCCCGGCTTATTAGATCTATTTCCCTCGTCGGCGGAAATTCGGCTTGCCTAGCGTAGTAAAAGGAGCGCTCGGCGCGTGCGGGCCCTGTGCATTGTCAAGTAGGTGCCCTATCTGGTGCAGTCATCAACTCAACGTACAAGCGCACCGTTATGAGCGGCAGACTATCGATCAGGCTTGTTTTGCTGCATTTTCGTTCGAGTTCGATCGAGCTCGTTGCGGTTCGTGTGGTTATAGGCTCCTATCTCCGAAATATTTTCAGGATGATCATCGAGCGGATCGACTTGGCCCTCTCAAGGCTGAAACAGGGGTTCGATTCCCCTAGGGAGCGCCAGCAATCTCAGGCACTTAGGTAGCCTTCAGCCGCGTTCGTTGAATAATGGTTGAATAAGACGCTGGTGAACAGCGGCGAACGCTTGGGGAATTGGCTGTCGACGTCTTCGTAGATCTCGAGAGAGCTCTGATGGATGTAATCGACGCGAATATCGGGGTGTAAGCGGTGCCACTCGCCCAGCAGGCCTTTCGCCTCGACGGTGTCCGATGTCGAGACAAGGCGAACCGCTCCCTCCGTACCGGAGCCGACCGACAGGTCCCGGTCGAGCGGATCAGTGCGCAGTTGGTCCTCCTGGCTGCTCGCCGACGTGGCGGCCAGGGCACACAGCAGGGTGAAGGCTACGAAATGTAGTCTTTTCTCGGCCTCCAATTTGCCTCGATCTGCCGGACGTCACCGGCTGAGGCGTCATCGAAACCACTTAGCCAGGCGACATCTAAATGAGACAATATAGACGGTGCCGTCGTCCTGAGAAAAAGCCCAGCTCTTCAGTACGTATCTATCGTGTGGGCGCGATCGGCTCCATGCCGGATTTGACCAGTGCGGGAGCGGCTGCGGCCGATGCGAGGAAGTCGATAAGTGCCTTGCCTTGCTCGCGTGCTTTACCGTCCTTGGTGAGCGCAGCCGAGAAGATTGTGATCTTCTGGAGCTCCGGCGGCAGTGGTCCGACCAGCTCAGCGCCCGGGATTGGCAGTAACTCACTGATTTGCTGAAAGCCGAGCTCGGCGTCACCGTGTGCGACGACGCCGGCGACGGGGTCCGCTGGGATCATCCTGGCCTTACCTTCCATCTCCGAAGCGATGCCAAGCTTCTTGAAGAGTTCTGTCCCCACATAGACACCGCTTGCACTGTCGGAATATGCAACCGACTTCGCAGCGAGGAGGGTTGCCTTGAGAGCCTCCGGGGTCGAGATGTCGGGCTTCGGGGCGCCCGCGCGAACGACCATGCCTATCGGGGATCGCACCAGATCCACACGGCTGCCAGCATCGGCAAGTCCCTTGGAGATCATGACACCGAGCGCGTCGCCCACCATGATCAGCACGTCGGCAGGTTCGCCGCGGGCGAGGCGGACGGGGATTGCATTCTCGGTATTTCCCATCGACGGCCCGTAAGACGTGATGACGGTGTTGCCGGTCGTCTTCTCGAATTGCGGGACGAGCTCTTTGTAGGCAGCGCTCAGGCCGCCTGAAATCATGACCCGGATTTCCACCGCCTCAGCCATCGGTGCGCAGAGGCTGGCAACCAGGACTGCTACTACAATAAGCCAAGCCGGACGAATTGGACGCATCAAGTCACGTCGGGGCTGTTCATTCATGGCCGGTCTCCTTCCTCAGGTGCCGACGGTGTTCAAGCTGGCGGAGACTTCGGATGCCGTCGCAACGGCTTGCGTTCTATAGACCAATAGAGTTCCGACAAGACCACATGCTGCCGCCGCGCTCATCCACCAGCCGGGGGAGGCGTTGTCGCCCGTGGTCGCAATCAGCCAGGTGCAGATCGCGGCCGTGAAGCCTCCAAATGTCGTGGCCAAGCTGTAGGCAAGCGAAAACCCGGACGTGCGCACGCCGACTGGCATGACTTCCGTCAGCGCGACGATCATCGCGCCGTTGTAGCTCGCATAGATGAAGGACAACCAAAGCAAAACCACGAGCATCTTCCCGAACGTCGGCTCCGCTGCCAGCCAAGAGAGAGCAGGGTAGGCTGTCACGAGTCCCAGCAAAGAAAAGCCCACGAGAATCGGACGCCGGCCGACCTTATCTGACCAAGCTCCCATGACCGGAAGCCAGAAGAAGTTCGAAATGCCGACGCAGGCTGTGACCAACAGACTGTCGGTGGCGGAAAGCTTCAAAACCGACTTCCCGAAGGTGGGCGTATAGACGGTGATGAGGTAGAATGAAACTGTCGTCATAATGACCATCATCATGCCGCAGAGCACGATCGCCCAGTTCGCGAGGATCGATCGATAAATCTGAGCTACGGTCGGATGATGCTTGCGCGCAAGAAATTCGTCGGTCTCCTGGAGGGAGCGCCGGATGAAGAACACGAACGGCACGATCATGCAGCCAACAAAGAACGGAATCCTCCATCCCCAATCATCGACCTGTTGGGGAGAAAGCCAGGCGTTAAGCGCGAAGCCGAATGCGGCCGACACGATGATCGCGACCTGCTGGCTCGCCGATTGCCAACTGGCGTAGAAACCCTTGTGGCCGGGCGTCGCCATTTCGGAGAGATAGACTGAAACACCGCCCAGTTCGACGCCCGCCGAGAAGCCCTGCAACAGCCTTCCGATCAGCACGAGAAGGGGGGCTGCGATGCCTATGGTTGCGTAGCTCGGGACGAACGCAATCAAGACGGTTCCGCTAGCCATGATCGAGAGTGTCACGATCAGGCCCTTGCGGCGTCCGATTCGGTCGACATAGGCACCGAGGAAGATAGCCCCGAGCGGACGCATCAAGAAGCCGGCGCCGAAGGCGACGAACGTCAACAGGAGCGATGCGTATTGACTTTCGAGCGGAAAGAACGCCTTGGCGATGTAGGGAGCAAACACGCCGGAAAGAAAGAAGTCGAACATCTCTAGGAAGTTGCCGCTGGTGACGCGCAGCACCATCCCGATCTTCGATTGCGCGGATGTCGTCATGCTATCTTCCTCCCGTTTGGTTTGACCCGCCGGTGGGTTTTGTATTGCGTCTTGAGCGCGGTTAGTGCCGTGACCATTCGATCTGGCACACTCGCGACTCCAAAAGTTCAAAGCCTTAGAGCAGCTGCGATCGCCGTGCGGCGAAACCGAAGGGACACCGTAGACAGCTGAGCTGTCGTCAACCTGTCGCGAAGAACGGGTGCCGCGCGACAGTCGGCGCGTGAGCAAAGAGCGCAGCTTTACGCTCCGTGCCACGACCCTTGCTCTAGATCGATGTCCATTCATGGTCAGGAGCGGTTTTGCCTCTCCAACAAGGATGTCAGTCAGAGCTCTCGTCAAGGCGGGCCAGCACACGGTCGACCATGACACCAGCCTGGCCGAGATAGTTCGCGGGATCGCAGAGCGCCTCGAGTTCGCTGCGGCTCATCGCGCTCGCGATCTCCTTGTTCTCCAGCAAGAGCCCCAGCAGCGGCCGCTTCTGCCGCAATGCCTCGCGACAGATATCGTACATCAGATCGTGGGCGTATTCGCGTCCCAGGCGAGGTCCGAGTCCCATCATGACCGCTTCGGAGACGACCAGACCGTTGGTCATGTCCAGATTGGCCCGCATCTGCTTTTCATCGACCTCAAGACCCTCGAGCACGAAGCGCGCCTGCTTCAGAGCTCCCGCGATAAGGCAGAACGCCTCCGGCAAGACGATCCATTCGATTTCCCAGGGACCGGTCGAACGCTCGTGATCGGCGACCATCGCGTCCATCAGCGCAGCGGCATGTTGCCGGACCACTGAGATCGCCGCGTGGATGTAGCAGGACGAGATCGGATTGCGCTTTTGAGGCATGGTCGAAGAGGAGCCGCGCCCGTGAGAGAAGGGCTCGTACACCTCGGCGACCTCAGTCTGCATCATCAATTTGACGTCCATCGACAGCTTGCCCAGCGTGCCCCCGACCAGTCCGAGAAAGGCACCAACCTCCGCGATCGTATCGCGGATGGTGTGCCAGGCGATCACGGGCTGTGCGAGACCGAGCTCGCGCATCAGGCCGTCCTGCGTCTCCATGGCTCCCCTTTCGATCGAGGCGAGCGTACCGGCGGCGCCGGCAAACTCGCCCATCAGCACGCGCGGGCGAAGCTGCAACAGTCGCTCGCGATGGCGCTCGATGGCCGACAACAGTCCGGCCATCTTGTAGCCGAACGTAACCGGCACCGCCTGTTGCAGGTTGCTGCGTCCGATCATCGGTGTGTCGCGGTAACGTCGGGCCAGGGCCGCGAGAGCCTTCGATACCGCAGCGAGATCCTGGTCGACCAACGCCAGCGCTTCGCGAATCTGTAACACGGTGGCTGTGTCCGTGATGTCCTGGGTCGTGGCGCCCCAGTGGCAAAATTCGCCGAGGCGGTCGCGGCACAAGGCGTTGATCTGCGAGACGACGCCGAGCACTGGATAGCCGATGCGCTCCGTCTGGGCGCGCAGTTTTCCCATGTCGATCTTGTTGATGTCGCAGGCCGCGACGATCTCGTCGGCCGCTTTCTGCGGGATGATGCCGAGCCGGGCCTGCACGCGGGCCAGCGCGGCCTCGATATCGAGATATTTCTGAGTTCGGTTCTCGTCCGACCAGACCGCTTTCATGGCGTCTGTACTGAAGATGTTGCCGAAAATGGTGGAATCGATGATGGTGGCTGGCATCACTGGGCCTCTTGGTTGCTGGATAAATCTGCGCGTTCGATGATGGATTGCGCCCTGCGGAGCACAGGAGCATCCACCATATGTCCGTCGACCTGTGCAGCGCCGACGCCCGCCGCTACGGCGGAAACGACGCGGCGCGCCCACTCCAATTCCTCGGGACCAGGCGCGAAAGCCGTCCGTACGATCGAGATCTGGCGGGGGTGAATGCAAAGCTTGGCGGCGAAGCCCAGCGACCGGGCGAAAGCAACGTCGCTGACCAGGGCATCATGATCGTGAACGGCCGCGGTGACACCGGCGATCGGAGCGGCAAGGCCGGCGCAACGTGACGCCAGCGCGATCTGACTGGCCGGCATCAGCAGCCCTCGCTGATCCTCGCTGAGGCCGAGGTCCAGAGCAAAATCGAGCGCCCCGAAGGCGAGACGCTGGACTCCCGCCGTCCCGGCAATGATGTCAATTGCACGGAGCCCCAGCGCGCTCTCGATCAGCGGCACCAGCACCGGCTCTTCGCCGAGCGCGGCGAGGACATCCGTCAATACGTCACGCGCCTCTGCCTTTGGCACCATCGCGCCGACACCTTGCAGGGCACGAAGCATCGCAAGGTCATCTGCGAACCAAGGTGTGGTCGCGCCGTTGATCCGAACCAGCGTCCGTTTGTTCGCAACCGGCGTGCAACGGCACCATTCCGCGACGCCCGCGCGGGCCTCCGCTTTCCTGTCGGGATCAACGGCGTCCTCGAGATCCAAGATCACGACGTCAGCGCCCGAGCCAAGCGCCCGGTCAAAGCGCTCCGGCCGATCGCCGGGTACGAAGAGATAAGTGACGGGATGGCGCATCTGTCAAACCGCCCCTTCCGCGCGCAAGACTGCGACCTGCGCCGCCGAATATCCGAGCTGTTCGAGAATCGCTCCAGTGTGCTCGCCCAATGCAGGCACGGGATCCATCCTCGGATCGCCATCCTCCCATGATCCCGGCGGCAGCAGGGCGGGCACTTCGCCCCTTGGCGTGCCAACGTTCCGCCAGCGGGCGCGCGCCTGGAGCTGCGGGTGCGCCCAGAGCGCATCCATGTCGTTGGCCCGCGCGTTCGCGATGTTCGCTTGCTCAAGACGCTCGATGACCTCGGCGGCAGAAAGGCTTGCGAACGTTGCGTCGATAATCGCTTCGAGTTCCTGTCGCGCCGCATTGCGCCGGGCGTTGCCGGCAAATCTCTCTTCATGCGCGAGCTCCGGACGACGCAGAACGAACTCGCAGAACGCCACCCATTCCCGTTCGTTCTGAAGCCCGAGGAGCACGGTGTTTCCATCGCCGGCTTGAAACAGGCCGTATGGATAGATCGTCGCGTGACTGGCGCCCGTTCGCGCCGGCGGCGCCGCACCGTCAAATGCGTAGTAGAGCGGATACGACATCCATTCGCCGAGCGCTTCCAGCATCGAGATGTCGATGTGTCGACCCTTGCCGGTTTTCTGGCGCTCGAGCAAGGCGGCAAGGATGTTGCTGTATGCGTACATCCCGGCGGCGATATCGGCGATCGACGGCCCGGCCTTCGAGGGTGTCTCCTTCGTTCCCGTGACCGAGAGAAAGCCGGCCTCCGCCTGGATCAGAAGGTCGTAAGCCTTCTTGTCCCTGTAGGGGCCGTCGTTGCCGTAACCCGAGATATCGCAGACGATGATCCCAGGCCTATGTGCGAGGAGATCCTGATAACCAAGGCCCAGCCGCGCTGCAGCGCCAGGAGCAAGGTTCTGCACCAGGACGTCGGCATGCTCCTGGATCAGGCGCCTTAGGATTTGCCGCGCCTCGGGGTGCTTGATATCGAGCGCCAGGCTTTCCTTAGAACGGTTGGTCCATACGAAATGAGAGGCCAGACCGCGTACCCGTTCATCGTAGCCGCGCGCAAAGTCTCCGACACCAGGTCGCTCGACCTTGATGACGCGCGCGCCGAGATCGGCGAGTTGCCGGGTGGCAAAGGGAGCTGCGATCGCGTGCTCAAGCGTGACAACTGTTATTCCATCCAACGGTCTCATGGCATGATCCTCACTTCGTCACTGCCGTTGCGTCCATGGTCAGCCAGCCCTCGTGATCCCTGGCCCAGAGATGAATGTTTCCATCCGGATCGGGCGCACCACACACGGAGAATTTGTTGACATCGAAGGTTGGACGGACGGCCCGGAACCGAAATTCAACCAGTTCGGCATCGGGACGCTTGTGACGAAGCAGGTCGAGCAGCAGCGTTGCGATCAGGGGGCCATGTACGACAAGCCCAGGGTAGCCCTCGACCTCCGTGACGTAGCGTCGATCATAGTGGATGCGATGACCGTTGAAGGTCAGCGCCGAATAGCGGAACAGCAACACGTCGTCGGGCACCCACTCTCGCTGCCATTCCGCGTTGTTCGGCGCCGCGATCGGCGGCGGTGCGTTATCTTCCGGTCTGGGTGCCTGACGATAGACGATGTCATGGAATTCCGTCAGGGAAGGCGCCGCTGCGTCGTTGCGGCTCACCTCGTGGCGTACCTTCACGAAAACCAGATGGCCGCTGCGGCCGGACTTCTCCGTGACGTTTTCGATCCGCGACACGCGCCTCAAGCGGTCTCCGATCCGAAGCGGCTCGTGAAAGTGGAACTGACTTCCTGCCCACATCCGGCGGGGCAGCGGCACGGGAGGCAGAAAGCCGCCCCGCTTCGCATGGCCGTCCGGTCCGATCTCGGATTGCCGGTGCAGCGGCAGGAAATACAGCCAGTGCCAGAGCGGAGGCAAAGGTGTCCCTGCGGCCGGACGCTCGGCCGGACCGTCCAGCATGGCCGAGAGCGCAGCATAAGGCGTGGGAGTGGCGGTGTCGGTCACGGTCTCGCTGCGGCCGATCCAGTCGGTGAAATTCATGATCGAATCTCCAGGCAGGAATTACTCATGCGAATTGGCGGGTCTCAACGCCGCTGACCGCGGCGGTGCCGTTCTGATCGAGTTCGCGCGTCAGCGTGCTGCGGTCGCAAGCGTTCTCCCATAGCGAGACCACGATGCTGGCCACGCAATTGCTGATCATGCTGGTCAGCGCACGCGCCTCCGACATGAAGCGATCGATCCCGATCAGGAGCGCGACCCCGGCGACCGGCAGGTCCGGCATCACGGTAAGCGTAGCGACCAGTGCGACGAAGCCGCTGCCGGTTACGCCCGCCGCGCCCTTCGAGGTCAGCAGCATCAACCCGAGCATCGCCGCGATCTGCCCCCATGAGAGATGGACGTCGCAGGCCTGGGCGATGAACAGCGATGCGAGCGTCAGATAGATCGCGCTGCCGTCCAGGTTGAACGAATAGCCCAACGGCAGCACCAGTCCGGACACACCCTTTTGGCAGCCGAGCCGTTCCAGCTTGCGCAGTGCGCCGGGCAGGGCGGGCTCGGAAGAGGAGGTGCCGAGGACGATAAGCAGTTCTTCCCGAAAGTATCGGATGGTCTTCCAGAGACTAAAGCCGTTGATCCGGGCCAAGGCCCCGAGGACGAGCACGACGAAAGCCCCGCAGGCGACATAAAAGGTCAGGATCAGGAGCCCGAGCGAGCCGATCGACCGGATGCCATAGCGCCCGACCGTGAATGCCATCGCGCCGAATGCCCCGAGCGGCGCCAGCTTCATGATGAAGCTGAACGACGCAAACAGCACCTGTGAGAATGAATCAATGCCCTTCATCAGTGGCGCGCCGGCATCGCCGACGCGATTGATACCAAAGGCGACGAGGATCGAGATGAGCAGCACCGGCAGCACTTCACCTTCCGCGAACGCGCCGATAAACGAGTGCGGGATAATGTGCAGCATGAAATCCGTGAAGCCAACTGGATCAACCTGCTTGGTGTAACGGGCGGCCACGCTTGGATCGAGCGAAGAGACTGCGACGTGCATACCGGCGCCCGGCTCAAGCACCAAGACCGCAACAAGTCCGGCGAGTAGTGCAGCGACGGTCAGCCCATAGAACAGTACCATCGACTTGATGAGGGTCCGGGCGATTTCGCGGTTGTCATGCAGGCTGCTGATGCCGCTGACGATCGTGCAGAACACGATTGGCGCGATCATCATCTTCACGAGCTTGACGAAGCCGTCCCCAAGCGGCTTGAGCGCTGCGCCAAAATCAGGCCAGACATGGCCAACCACGATACCAAGAACGACGCCGAACAGCACCTGGACGTAGAGTAGCCGGTAAAACGGCTTTCGCGTCGCGGTGCCATCGCTTGGGCCTGATGCATCAACGCGCATCTCGCTTCTCCCTGTGTTAGCCATTTGTCTTGTTGTTTTTGGACCGCATCGGCGATCTGCCCGCGAACCGTTCGTTGGCGGCAGGCTTTTGCTGTATCGGCGGGACCCTTGATGTCCGGCCCGTTGTCGAAGGCTGGCGCCAATCCAGCCCGAAGCATTGCCCCGCCGAGGTCGTTCTGTGAAATGCAAAGAATTGTGCTATTATTCCAAGATGTGGAATAATATGAGGAGCGTTCGAGATGAACGCGGAACTACTCGACCTCAAGGCCTTCGTGACGGTTGCCGAACTGGGCAGTTTCGTCCGCACCGCGAAGGCGCTGAATCTGTCTCAGCCGGCACTCAGCCGACGCATCCAGAAGCTGGAGGAGAGCCTTGGGGCGCCGCTGCTCGAGCGATCCACGCGTCATGTGAAGCTGACCATGGTCGGCCGCGATTTCCTGCCCAAAATGCGCCGACTCATCGATGAGTATGAGACATCCGTACTCGCTATCCGCGATTTTGGCGCGCGCAGCTCAGGGCTCGTCGCAATCGCTGCGGTGCCCACGTCCGTGTTCTATTTTCTGCCGCTCGCGGTCGCGCGATTTAGCGACGCATATCCCCGGATTCGCGTTCGGATTCTCGATATTGGAGCGAACGAAGGCCTGGAGGCGGTGGCGCGCGGCGAGGCGGATTTCGGCATCAATTTCATCGGAGCGTCGCATGCCGATATCGAGTTCACGAAGCTGGTGGATGATCCCTTTGTGCTCGCATGCCGCCAAGACCATCCGATCGCGAAACGAAAGCGCGTGAGCTGGGCGGACTTGAAGTCTGAGCGGATCATAATGGTCGGCCGCAACAGCGGCAATCGCGCCCTGATCGACAATGCACTCGTGCAACACGGGGGGCAGCTCAGCTGGACCTATGAAGTTGCACATCTCTCCGGATCGCTTGGTCTCGTCGAAGCAGGGCTTGGTATCGCCGTGCTGCCGCGTCTGGCAACACCGGCCCCGGGTCACCCTATCATTCGGGCGATCCGGTTGACGGACCCTGAAATCTTCAGGACGATCGGCATCATACGCCGGCGCGGTGCCGGCCTCTCGCCTTCCGCGAGCCGCCTGCTGACGATGCTTCTTGAGACGTGGAGCTTCCGCAAGCGCAAGTAAATCGGAGCGGCAGACAAATAGGACAGCCGACAGGTTATCGCCCGTTTGCCTTTCAATACGGCTATCCTCGCGAAGCGACGCGCCTTGGTCCGGTCCGTGAAGCCGCGCAGGCGAGTAAGACTTAGATCGCCATGAGTCACGCCAACTGTAGTGATAAAAATTGAGGTCGGGGGTTCGAGCCGCTGCCAGCTCCGGACCTGTTGCCTATCGCTACAGGAGCCCTTCTCATCCCATGCTTCACACCTTCAGCTCAACGCGTGACCGGCCAGTCCGTAGACCCACGGCTCGTTCTCCTTTCGATTCAGAAAACGCCGCCCCTTGGACATGGTCGCGACGGTGTCGTTCATCCCCAAGCGGCTCTGCTGAAGGAAGTCGGCAAAGGGACCCGCCTGCTCCCGCGTGTCCACGCGAGCGAACTGCCCGGTTAGATCCTTAAGATGTGCGGCCGTGAGATGGATCGCGTCACGATCATTGCCGGCAACGATGGGACCAATCACGCGACCACGCCCGAACTCGCGATTCATGGAGTAACCGACAATCTCACCGCCGCGCCTTAGCGCGCAGATTGATGCATCCTCCGCAAGCAGCGCAAGCAGCCTGCTCCGATCTATTCTCACGGCACGCTGATCGAGCGCCGCAATCTCCTCAAGATCTTTGGACGACGAGGGCCTCAATTCACCGTCCAGAACTGGCAGCAAGGGGACAGGCGCTACGACCTCTCCTTGCCACTGAAACACTGTGGCTTCCTTCGTGAAGCCAAGTGAAAGATAAAGGTGATACGCAGCATCGGTCGAGTTCAGGCTCAAATTCCGCCCGCCAGTGCGCTCAAAGATCTGTTCCATAAGCCATCGCCCCGTGCCTTGTGCCTGGGTGCGCGGCGATGTGATCACCAAGCCGATGGTCGCGAATTCGTGGCCGTGTGGGAACCACATCGCGCTGCCGAAGACGCGTCCTATGCCATCAACGGCGACGATGCCGTGGCCGGCGCGGCGTAGGAAATCCCAATCCTTGGGTCGATGCGGCCAGCCAACCCCGATCGAAAGCGCGTGGAGCAGCTTCACATCAACCTCGTTGATGTCTTTCGCGACCAGTTCGAAGGACTTCACGCGTACCGTTCGTCCCATTTAGCTTTTCCGTTCCTTTGCGGGCCCCAAAGCCCACGGCCTACCGTCCTATCGGTCTTCTGCTGCGCGCCACACAAGCTTTGTTTTGCAGCAGCATAGCGTGGAAAGCCAGCAGCTTTCGCCTGTTTGGCAGGCGGTATTCGGAATGTTCCGCCGCTGGCGCAACTCAATTCAGCACGGAAAGCTCCTGGTTGCGGCTAGCCTATCGATATCCGGCAACAGCAGGCAGGGTGAGCCTCGTGAATGTTGAAGAATTTGTTGTAGGGCTCGCCGCATGTCCAGCCCTCAGGACTCTGCCAAGCCGCGCGCGGATCCGGGTATGCAGAGCCTGCCAGGTCGCCGAAGCGTCTCGATGCCCAGCATCCCGGGCGAGGACATGAGAGGAATACGTCGATGGCGTTCCTTTTCAATTCCGATGCCGCTCGGGGTGCTATTTTCCGTCACGTATTTGCGCGCCAGCTCCCTGATCTCGAATTCTACCATTGTAGCGAATGTTTCGATCCGGAAAAGATACGATACCTACTGACCTGGAAGGCGCCGGACGATCTCTCGCGCTTTCGCAACCTGGAAGTGCTCTTTTCCATCGGTCCGGGGGTCGATCAGTTCAAGCCGGAGACCCTACCGGACCATGTGAAGCTCGTGCGCATGGTCGAGGATGGCATCATACGCATGATGCAGGAATACGTCGTCCTCGGAGTGCTGACGCTCCATCGCGAAATGCTTGCATATGGGGAGCAGCAGAGACGGGGCGTTTGGCAGGCTCTTGCAACGACCCAGGCGGCCGATCGGCGCGTGGGCTTTCTGGGTCTTGGAATGTTGGCGCAAGCTGCAATCGATCGCTTGAAGCCGTTTCGATTTCCTCTTGCCGCATGGAGCCGCAGCAAAAAGGCGATAGAGGGCGTCACCTGCTTTCATGGCGACGGTCAGCGTGGCAGATTTTTGGGAGCAGCGGATATTCTCGTCTGTCTTCTGCCCCTGACGGAGCAAACGAGCGGCATTCTGAACGCAGGGCTTTTCTCGTTGTTGCCGGTGGGAGCGAGGTTACTGCATGTTGGCCGCGGCCCTCAGCTTGACCAAGGCGCACTCGTTGAAGCGCTCGACAGCGGTCGCCTGGCAGCAGCCATGCTCGACGTGACCGATCCCGAGCCACTTCCGGAAAGCCATGCCCTCTGGTCCCATCCGAAGGTGATCATAACGCCGCATATCGCGTCCGCGACGCAACCGCATACGGCAGCACAATCGGTCATAGAAAACATCCGGCGCCACCGCGCTGGAAGAAATCCGATCGGCCTAGTCGATCGAACACTCGGCTACTAACAGGAAAGATGCCATGTCACTTCTGGTTACCATCGACACCAATCCGGACTTCGCACCAAAGAACGCCCTGCCAGTTCCGGAACGGCTCATTTCAGGCAATCCATCGTTCAAGACCTGGGCGCAGGATGCCTCGAAAGGCGAGAAGGTGCTGACCGGCGTCTGGGAAGCAACGCCCGGCGAGACCCATTCCATCAAGGGTACCAC
Organism: Bradyrhizobium sp. UFLA05-153; assembly: GCF_054185185.1. Lineage (NCBI taxonomy): Bacteria > Pseudomonadati > Pseudomonadota > Alphaproteobacteria > Hyphomicrobiales > Nitrobacteraceae > Bradyrhizobium > Bradyrhizobium sp. UFLA05-153. The sequence continues at coordinate 248,111 of NZ_JBBIAM010000002.1, read as the reverse complement.
CTTCGAGTTCTGCCACATCATTTCAGGTCTTATCGAAATTGAGGAAAAGGGTGGTGAGACGAAGACGTATCGCGCCGGCGACAGCTTTGTCATGAAACCCGGCTTTGTCGGCGTCTGGCGCACGATCGAGACCGTACGAAAGATCTACGTCTGCCATCATGACTGAGCGCAATGCTGAGGGCGGCCGCAACATGCGGCCGTCAGAACAATCGGCTTTCGGGGCCGCGTCTGACCGGAGTCAACGCCGTAAAGCCATTCATTCTCGATGAATAATGCGGCGCGCTGTCCTGTATTGCTCAGATGAGACGGCCCCGTCGCGCCGCCAATCCAGGCAGTGATGGCGGGCTCACGCCTCGAGGAAGGAAGAAGTCCATGGTCTCATTGAAGGACAGTGACCTGTTTCGCCAGCAAGCCCTGATCGGCGGCAATTGGCGGGATGCGAGTACGAAGGCGGCCGTTGATGTCATCGATCCTGCCAGCCAGGCAGTTCTTGGTACCATCCCTGACATGGGGCGTGAGGAGACGAGGGCGGCTGTCAACGCCGCGGCCGATGCGTTCAGACGTTGGAAGACGAGGGCTCATGCAGAGCGTGCCGTACTGCTCGAGCGCTGGTATGAGCTCATGCGGCATCACGAGCAAGATTTGGCGCTTCTGCTGACGCTGGAACAGGGCAAGCCGCTTGCCGAATCGCTCGCCGAAATCCGTTATGGGGCGTCCTTCGTAAAATGGTTTGCGGAAGAGGCGCGCCGGATCAACGGATCGACGATCCCGTCACCTTCCGTCGATCGCCGTATCCTAGTGCTGAAGGAACCGGTCGGCGTCTGCGGGATCATCACGCCCTGGAATTTCCCCAACGCGATGATTACGCGCAAGGTGGCGCCTGCGCTTGCCGCCGGCTGCACTGTGGTCATCAAGCCGTCTGAGTTTGCGCCCTTCTCCGCCCTCGCCATCGGTGTCCTGGCGGAGCGAGCGGGAATTCCAGCGGGCGTGATCAATATCGTGACGGGCATGCCGGCGGAGATCGGCAGGGAGCTGATGGCCAATGAAACCATCCGCAAAATCTCGTTTACCGGATCGACCCGCGTAGGCGCGCTGCTGATGAAAGGCGCCGCCGACAACATCAAGAGGCTCAGCCTTGAGCTAGGCGGCAACGCGCCGTTTATCGTCTTTGACGATGCTGATCTCGACCGGGCCGTCGACGGCGCGATTGCGTCGAAGTTCCGCAATGGAGGACAGACCTGCGTCTGCTGCAATCGCTTTCTGGTGCAATCAGGCATTTACGACGCCTTCGCACAGAAGCTCGCCAGCCGGGTCGCCAAAATGAAGGTCGGCGCCGGCACGGAAGACGGCGTCGCAATCGGGCCGATGATCAATGGCGCGGCGATCGAAAAGATCAAGCGGCACGTCACGGATGCCCTGGATAAGGGCGCAAAGATCATCTCGCAGAGTGAGGCGATGCCGGAAGGTCGGCAATATGCGCGCCCTGTCGTGCTCGGTGGCGCAACCACCGAGATGCTCTTGGCTTCAGAAGAGACTTTCGGTCCGGTCGCACCGCTTTTCCGCTTTGAGACCGAGGACGAGGCGATTGCGATCGCAAACGGCACGCCATTCGGCCTTGCCGCCTATTTCTACACTGAAAACCTCAAGCGCTCATGGCGTGTTGCCGAGGCGCTGGAATTCGGCATGGTCGGCTTGAACACCGGCCTGATCTCGACTGAGGTTGCACCGTTCGGTGGTGTCAAGCAGTCGGGCCTCGGACGCGAGGGATCCCAGCTTGGGATAGAGGAATATCTCGAGATCAAGGCGCTCCATGTCGGTGGGTTGGGTTGAGAGGTCGATCGATCCATCAGCTGAAGCATAAAAAAGGGGGCGGTTGAACCGCCCCCTTTTTTGTCACAACAACTCTGAACCTCCGTGCATTCACGCGCTTTTGCGAAGCGGCTCCAAGCCGACTGCCGCAGCGAGCCCGCCGATGTCAGCCACTTCGGTGTATTCATAGAACGGGTTCGCGGGCTCGTGACCACGGTTCACCCATACCTTGCTCTTGATGCCCAGGTCATAGGCCGTCATCAGGTCGTAGCGGAATGAGGAGGAGACGTGGGTGATGTCCTCCGGACCGCAGCCCAGCTTGTCCAGCATGTATTCGAAGCCCCTCATCTGCGGCTTGTAGGCGCCGGTCTCCTCGGCCGTGATGACCGTGTGAAAGGGAGCGCCGAGCTTCTCCACGTTCGACATGATGAGGCTCTTCATGGAATTCGACAGAATGACCAGCGGGATTTCCTTTGCAACCCGAGCCAAGCCTGCCGGAACGTCGGGATGCGGGCCCCATGTCGGCACCTCGTCATAGATGCGCTCGGCGTGCTCCGGCCGGAATGCGATGCCGTTGCGCTTGCAGGCGCGCTCCAGCGCATTGTGCACGACGTCAAGATAGGGTTTCCAAGCGCCGAGAACCTCGTCCAGGCGATAGGCCGAAAAATCCTTGATCAGCTTTGCCATCGCCGCGGACGACAGCTCCGAGCCATAGACGCGCGTGGCCGCGCCGGCCATGTCGAAATTCGTCAACGTGCCGTAGCAGTCGAAGGTGATGTATTTGGGTCTGAACGTCGCCATAGCTCCAATCCTCGTGATCTCACGCACCGCTTGCCGGTACGACAAGCATCATAGCGAGCAGCAGACAAGACAAAGCGCCGATGTCGCGGCGGCCGGGAGCAGATTGTGTCGTATCGGATCTGAGCTGTGGCAGAGAGTTGTGCGAAAAGGCGCCTCCTGCGTGAGCGCAAATGCCTTGCGTAGGCCGATGCCGGCATAAGATGCGGCGCCGATCGTCAATGACAGTCAAAATGCCCTTCGTCCGTGTTCAGCCTGAGAGCAACTGCTGTCTTGGTCATCCTACGTTGAGTGCGAAAACATCGGGGTAGCCGCACAAATCTTGCGGTTGATCTGGAGGACGACATGTTGAGCAACTCGCTGATTGAACTCGATCGCGCGCATCTGATTCATCCGGTCTCATCCTATCGCAGCCACGAGGCGACTGGCGTCCGCGTGCTGAAGTCAGGCAGGGGCGCGACGTTGACCGATGTCTCGGGCCGTCAATTGCTGGACGGCTTCGCCGGCCTGTGGTGTGTCAATGCGGGCTACGGACAGGACAGCATCGTTGAAGCGGCTTTGAAGCAGCTCCGCGAGCTCCCTTATGCGACGGGCTATTTCGGGTTGGGCTCCGACCCGGCTATCCGGCTCGCCGCAAGGCTGGCTGAATTGGCGCCTGGCGATCTGAACCATGTCTATTTCACCTTGGGCGGCTCCGATGCCGTCGACAGCACGATCCGGTTCATTCGGTACTATTATCATGCCAAGCGTACGCCACAGAAGGATCAGTTCATTTCCGTCGAGTCTGGCTACCATGGATCGTCGACGGCGGGGGCCGGCTTGACCGCGCTGCCGGCCTTTCATACGGGCTTCGGAGTACCATACGACTGGCAGCACAAAATCCCGTCGCACTACGCTTATCGCAATCCTGTCGGTTCCCATCCCCAGGCTATCATTGCGGCGTCGGTCGCCGCTCTGCGGGCCAAGATCGCCGAGCTCGGCGCCGAACGCGTCGCCGCCTTCTATGTCGAGCCGATACAGGGATCAGGGGGCGTTCTCGTTCCGCCGCCGTCTTGGCTCAAGGCCATGCATGGTGTTTGCAAGGAGTACGACATTCTGTTCGTTGCGGATGAGGTCATCACCGGCTTTGGCCGAGTCGGTCCGCTCTTCGCCTGTGAAGAGGATGACGTCGTGCCGGATCTCATGACCACGGCAAAGGGACTGACCTCGGGTTATGTGCCGATGGGGGCCGTTCTGATGTCGGACCGCGTCTACAACACCATTGCCGATGGTGCCGGCAAGGCGGCCGTGGGCCACGGTTACACCTATTCCGCCCATCCCGTCAGCGCGGCGGTCGGACTTGCGTGCCTTGATCTCTATGAAAACGGCTTGCTGGAAAACGGCCGAAAGGCCGGGCATCGGCTCATGGAGGGTCTTCGCGCGCTGGCCGATCATCCACTCGTCGGCGATATCAGGGGTCGCGGCATGCTGGCTGCGATCGAGCTCGTGACTGACAAGGAGCGCAAGACGCCTCTGCCGGCGGAAGCCGACGCGGCGCGCCGCATTTTTGACCGCGCTTGGGACAACGGTCTCGTCATCCGAGCCTTCGCGCAAGGCGTACTGGGCTATGCGCCGCCGCTGTGCTGCACGGACGCGGACATCGACGGCATCATCGAGCGGACCAGGAAGACTCTCGACCAGACGCTCGAAGACAAGGACGTTCGCGCGGCCATGATAGGATAAGGATCGAGCCTGTCCTCTAGCCGTTGAATATGCTTTCGAGAGGCAAATGAGATTTCACGATCGGCGACTTCAGCACGACGAAACTGAAGTATTTGTCGATACCGATATCCATCTCGACCAGGCGTTCCATCACCGCCTGGTATTCGCTGATCCCTGCCGTGATGAATTTCACAAGATAATCGTACCCGCCCGAGACGAGATGGCATTCGACAACGGAATCAATCTTTTCGATCGTTGTGAGGAAGCGCGCGAAATCGATCTGCCGGTGATTCTTGAGGGTGATTTCGGCGAAGACAGTCAGAGTTTGACCGAGTTTGGCAACGTCGATCTGGGCGGAATAGCCGGTAATGAAGCCCTCCGACTGTAGCCTCTTGACTCGCATCAGGCACGGGCTCGGGGACAGGTTTATCAGCTCGGCGAGCTCGACGTTGGAAATCCGCCCGTTCTTCTGCAATTCGCATAAAATCCTGATGTCGATCTTATCGAGCTTCATAGCAATGCCATGAGATGGGCCCGACAACGGCGTCAAGGCTTTGAGGCTTTAGCGTCATAGGCATTGTCATAACACCAACCAGCATTTTTTCCCACCGGGGGTGGAAACTGGATTCTAGAAGTCGCTGACCTTGCCCCAGGCGCTCATTTTCAGCCGCTCCGGCCTGTAAGGGCGCGGGTCGACGATTGGCGCGCTGCCCGCAATGATGTCTGCGATCATACGCCCGGCGCCTGGGCCGATCCCGAAGCCGTGGCCGCTGAACCCTGCGGCCAGCACGAAACCTGGAATCGACTGAACTTCGCCGATTGCGGGGATGCCGTCTGGCGTGCTGTCGATGTAGCCGGCCCAGACATTCGAGATTTCGACGTGCTCAAGTTCCGGCAGCAGCTTGCAAGCTCGTCGATGCGTCGCCCGAATCTGCTTCATGTCAGGGCGAGGATCGAGCGTGCGGTTCAGCTCCATCGGGGTCACCTCATCCAGCCCCCATTTAGTCAGCGTTTCATGGCCCTGCCGCAGCCCTTCGAAAGCCCCAGGGCTGAGACTTCGCCACCGGCGGGCGAACATGGGCAGGAATTCGCGGCCGAATCTGAATTGCTGCGGCGTGGGGTCAACTCGCGCGCGCCCGCTGATAGCGAGCGTGTATCCACCATTGCCCCGCCGGGTGAGCGAGACGAGCCCGGTGTAAAGAGCATCAGGCAGGCCGGGGGCGCCAGGAGCCAGCGCGAGAATCGACTGGCGCACGGATGCCTGCGGGAAACGAATTCCCAACTGGTTGCAGAATGAGGAGGCCCACGCGCCTCCTGCCATGACCGCCGTTTTCGTCCGGATCGTGCCGGCTTCGGTCACCACGCCGCTGACCCGGCCGCCATTGAGCTCCAAGCCGCGCGCCGCGCATTGCTGATGCACCGTGCCGCCCGCCGCCATGATCGCACGCGCGGCGATGGGCACCGCCTTTGAGGTATCTGCCGTCCCATCGGTTGGAGAGAAGACGCCGCCTTTCCATTTGCGGCCCGTCGCCTTGCCTCGCTCGCTCGCTTCTTCCGCACTCAACATGTGCGTCGTGACGCCCACCGTTCTGGCGAAGTCTCGCCATTTGGCCCAGCCCTCCAGCTCACTTTCGTCGTTCGACAAATACAACAACCCGCAGCGACGAAAACCCGTATCCTCACTGGTCTCCTCGGCAACTCTCTCCCAGAGATCGAGGCTCTTGGTTGCAAGCGGCAACTCGCGCGCGTTGCGGTTCTGTTGCCGGCACCATCCCCAGTTGCGGCTAGACTGCTCGGCTGCGACGCGGCCCTTCTCAAGCAAGGCAACCTTGAGGCCGCGACGGGCGAGGTAGTAGCTTGCGAACACGCCCACGACGCCGCCGCCGATAACGACGACGTCCGCCTCACGAGGCAGGGATGGACTGGATTTGATATGCAGGAGCGGCGCGCTCATCGGACTGGGATCTCCGGTGGTTGCGTAGCGTAACCGAGGAATTGCGGCAGGCCTCCGCGGACTTTGGTCATGAGACCGAATATCCTGCGGTTTATTGCCTTTGACACAGGCTATTATTGCGAAAATACTTTGCTTGCGTTGCAGCTTGCAGGCGGCGAGACGAATGCACGTGCTCCTGCAATCCATCGCGCGCTTCCCGGCAAGCGCCACGGCAGGCCTGGCGGCGCAGACTGAAATGCCAAATCGGACTTCGTTTTCAGAAGTTCCTGCTGCTTCGATGCCGGCTTTCGGCGACTCCGGGCTGATTCAAATCGTCAAGATCGGCAGAACCAGTCGATCGATCGGCGAAAGTCCGCGGAGGCAACTTGCATGAGCCGTGTCCCGGAGCAGGCCTTCGCAGAAGCGATCAAGTCATGACGTGGATGTCAGCTGAGGTTCGCTTTGATCGAAATGGCCGATCGGGTCGGCGCTGCGCTCTGAGCAACCGCTCTTGCTTCTTGCGCGAAGAGGCCTGAATCATGTCGCAGTCTCCAATGAAGGAATGGCAAGTTGAGGGGCGAGTTGTCGACCTGTCCAGGGAGCGTGGAGGCGCAAGGAGCCGAAGGCGCCGGCCGCAGCAAGATGACGGAATTGGCTTGAAAGGGGAGGATGCTCTTATGGCCTCTGGCATCCAGGTGGCAAGCCCCGCCGATGTCGCGCTGTCGGTGCGCGAGCTGACCGTGAGTCTGCCTGAAGGAATGGAGCGGGCCCACGCCGTCGAGAATATCTCCTTCGATCTGAAACGCGGACAGATTCTCTGTATCATCGGGGAATCCGGATCGGGCAAGTCCGTCACCGCCAACGCGATCATGGGGCTTCTGCCGAAGGCGATCCGGGTCTCTGCGGGTGCCATCCACCTGGATGGGACGAACATCGTGAGCCTCTCGCGCGACAAGCTCCGAAGCCTGCGCGGCCGCGTTGTTTCAATGATCTTTCAAGACCCTCTCTCGGCACTCAACCCGCTGATGACCGTGGGCGCGCAGATCGAGGAGGTGATGGCCGCACACGATGTCGGCACGTCGGCCTCCCGTCGCAGCAGGGCCATCGACCTGTTGATTGAAGTGGGTCTGCCCGATCCGCAGCTGATGTATCACCAGTATCCATTCCGGCTTTCGGGCGGACAGCGTCAGCGCGTGATGATCGCCATGGCTCTGGCTCTAGAGCCCGCGATCCTGATTGCAGACGAGCCGACCACCGCACTGGACGTGACGACTCAGGCGCAGATCCTCAAATTGATCCGCGACATTCAGCGCCGCAAGGGGATGAGCGTCATGTTCATCACCCATGATTTCGGCGTCGTGGCCGAGATCGCCGACTACGTTGTGGTGATGGAGAAAGGCCATTGCGTGGAGCAGGGCAGTGCCGAGCAGGTGCTGAAGTCGCCCAGCCACCTCTATACGCGGCGCCTGATCGCGGCCGTGCCGCACCTGACCGCCACGGACCGTGATCCCTTGGACGCTGCCGACAGGGGACCTATCCTGAAGGTTGAATGCCTTGTAAAGACCTATCGCAGCGGCAGCGCACTTTTCCGTACGCAGCGCATCGTGCCCGCGGTCAATGGCGTCACCTTCGATCTCACGTCGGGGCGCACGTTGGGCGTCGTCGGCGAAAGCGGCTCGGGGAAATCGTCGCTCGGCCGACTGCTGATCAAGCTTATGGACAGCGACAGCGGCTCGATTCTGTTCGAGGGCCGCGACCTTGCTGGGCTTTCGGAAGCCAAGTTTCGGCCGCTGCGGCCAAAAATCCAGATGATCTTCCAGGATCCTTTTGCCTCGCTCAATCCGCGATCGACGGTCGGGCAAATTCTGACAGTTGGTCCGGTCGCGCATGGGATGCGCCACAGTGAAGCCTGCGAGCGAGCACGGGAGCTTCTGTTCCATGTCGGTCTCGATTCAGGAGCCTTCGATCGCTATCCACACGAATTCTCCGGCGGGCAGCGCCAACGCATCGGCATCGCCCGGGCGCTGATGTTCAAGCCGAAGCTGCTGATCGCTGACGAGGCCGTTTCAGCGCTCGATGTATCGATCCAGGCGCAGATCCTGAAGCTGCTGGACCAGATTCAGCGCGAGACGGGCGTCTCGATGATCTTCATCACCCATGATCTGCGCGTTGCCAGCCAGATCTGCGATGAAATCGCGGTCATGCATCGAGGACAAATCGTGGAACGCGGACCGCCATCCCAGATCTTTCTCGCTCCGAACTCCAGTTACACGCGAGAACTGGTAGCGGCGATCCCGGGCGAGCAGCCCGGAGGCATGCTCCAACATGAAGGCTACGTCGAGTACCCCAAGCAAGGAGAGACGTTATGACCAAGCGTTCTGCGGATTCATCGAACTACTCGCGGCGCGATGCCCTGCGAATGGTGGCGTTCGGCGGAGCTGCTGTCTTCATCACGCCGAACCTTCTTGGTAAGCCCGCCTTCGCACGTACCTCTGCGGCAAAGCCGACCGGTCGTGTGATCGTCGGGCTCGGACAAGAGCCGACCGTCTTCAATCCGCTGATGGTGCACATCGAAGTCGATGATGGCGTGCATTTCTCGGTCTTCGATGCGCTCTTCCGCATCGATCCTCAAGGCGTCATTCAGCCCAACCTTGCGGCGGAAGTGCCGGACCAGAAGAATGGCGGAATTTCGGAGGACGGTCTCAAGTGGCGCATCCGCCTGCGTGACGACGTTCGCTGGCACGACGGCACGCCTTTCGGCGCCGAGGACGTGAAGTTCACGCTCGAACTGATCATGAACCCCAACTTCCGGAGTTGGCGCACCGCCGGACATGCTCTCGTGCGCGACATCACAGTGATCTCGCCGACGGAGATCTCGTGGCGAATGGAAGAGCCCTTTGCGCCCTATTTGTCCTTCCTGACCGAAACCTTCATCATCCCCAAGCACATCCTCGAGAAGGAGGCCAATCCGAACAACGCCGCCTTCAATCAGGCGCCGGTCGGCACCGGTCCGTTCAAGTGGGGCCAGCGGGTCGCCGGCGATCATCTCGAGCTTGTAGCTAACCCCGACTATTTCGGTGAAGGTCCTCACATCGAGAGGCTGGTCTTCAAATACATTCCCGATCTCACCGTCCTCTACACCCAATTCAAGAGCGGCGACGTTGATCTGGTGGGTCAGCCCTACATCACCCCAGACCACTACGGGGAAGCCAAGACGCTGCCGAACCGCGTCGTGACCCTCGTCCCGAGGACCTCGTTCGAATCCTTCTACCTGAACCTCGAGCGCCCGCAGTTCAAGGAGCTTGCTGTTCGCGAGGCGCTCTACGCGGCGATCGACAAGGAGGCGATCATCCAGGGGCTCTATTACGGGGTGCCGACGCCGACAGAGACGTTCATGCCGCGGCAGTCCTTCTTCTTCAATTCCAATCTGCCCCTGCACCAATTCGACTTGAACCGCGCGGGCAAGATCCTCGATCAGGCCGGCTGGGCAAAGGGCGCGGACGGCATTCGTGCCAAGAACGGCGTTCGCCTGTCCTTTACCAATTCGACCACGTCCGGCGATCCCCTGCGCGAACAGGTGCAGCAGTTCCTGCAGCAGACCTTTGCGCAGCTGGGCGTCGAGATGAAGATATCGAACCTGCCGGCCGCCGTGATGTGGGGCGAGTTCTGGACGCAATCGCAGTTCGATTCCGTGATCGTCGGCAGCTCGTATCTGATCGGCGCCGACCCGGACGTCACCAATCGCCTGCACTCGCGTTCGATCGCAGTGAAAGGCGGTCGCGGCTCGAACAATGCACAGTATACAAATCCGGAGGTCGATGCCCTGCTCGACAAGGGCGCGCGGACCTTCGATCCTGAAGCCCGGCGCGCGATCTACTCTCGCATCCAGGAACTTGTCCGTCGCGATCTGCCCTTCCTTCCGTTGTACCAGAGCAATGCGGTCGAAGGCCTCAAGAAGGGGATCAACGGTTTCGTGCCGAATGGCAATACGCGCACGGAATCCTGGAACGCGCTGGCCTGGTATTGGGCGAGCTGATGTGCTGCCGGCCGAGGCCCGTGGCCGAGGTCGGCGCTGGAGTGATGCTGCAACGCCAACATGGTGACTCGAATGTCCGGGTTCCTGCTCAATCGTCTCTCGCAGAGCATCGTGCTGCTGGTGATCGTCTCGATCATCGGCTTCACGGTTCTCAACCTCATGCCGGGCGGTCCTCTCGCGCAGTTCGGGCTCGATCCGGGCATGACCCAGAAGGATGTGGAGCGGCTCGCAGCGCAGCTCGGGTTGAACCGGCCGCTATGGATACAGTATCTCGATTGGGCCTGGCGGCTGCTCCAGGGCGATTGGGGACACTCCTTCCGCGATGGCTCTTCGGTGCTGGCGGTAATTGGTCGACACCTGCTGGCGACGCTGCTGCTCATGGGTACGTCCACCGCATTTGCGATCGCCGCCGGCGCCTGGATCGGAATCCGCGGCGCCACCCATCGCTACTCCCTGTTTGACTACTGCGCGACCGTCGGCGCCATGGTTGCCCTGTCGGTTCCGACTTTCTGGTTCGGCCTCATCGGCATCTACATCTTCACCCTGAAGCTCGGGTGGGTTCCTGCAGGTAACATGTACACGATCGGCGATGGCTCGGTGCTGGACTATTTGCATCACCTGATTTTGCCGAGCTTGGTGCTGTCGCTCGTTCATGTCGCAATCTGGAGCCGCTACATGCGCACGGCGACTCTCGATGCGCTAAGTCAGGATTTCGTCAAGACCGCCCGCGCCAAGGGCGTTAGCGAGCGTCGCATCCTGCTGAAGCATGTCGTAGGCAATGCGTTGCTGCCGATGATCACCCTAGCGGGGATGCAGCTGCCCAGCATTCTGACCGGCGCATTGGTCACCGAGACGGTCTTTACGTGGCCCGGAATGGGTCGGCTGTTTCTCGATAGTCTCGGTTACAGCGACTATCCGGTCGTGATGGGGCTATTGATATTCTCGGCCATCCTGGTCGTGTTGGGCAACCTGATCGCAGACATCATCATCGCCACCGTCGACCCGCGCATTCGCCTGGGGTGAGCCCGCCGGCTCACGCCTGTTACAGGAGGCAAGTCATGACCGCCATCGTCGCACACTCAGCTCCGGCTCGCTGGTGGCACAGCCGTGCGGTGTACCGCTTCATGCGTCATCATCTGGCGCTCGTTGGGATCGCGATGATCAGCCTGCTCGTGCTGGCGTGCGTCCTCGGTCCCTATGCCTTGCCTTACGACACCCTCCAAATCGATCTGCGCGCCCGCTTTGCTCCGCCTCTCAGCGGTCACCACTACTTGGGAACCGACCCCTTGGGACGTGACTTGGCCGTACGGCTCCTGATGGCCGGGCGCATCTCGCTGCTGGTGGGTTTCTCGGCGATGTTGCTATCAACGCTGATCGGCACCCTTGTCGGCGTCACGGCGGGCTATCGCGGTGGCTGGATCGGGGCGGCGCTGATGCGCACCGTGGACGGCTTTCTGTCCTATCCCTCGATCTTCCTCGTCCTGGCGCTGGCCGCGACGCTGCGGCCGAGTCCCGTCATGATCACGGTCATCATTGCCGTCACGAGCTGGATGGAAACTGCCAGGATCGTCGAGGCCGAAGTCCGCTCGCTGCGCGAGCGCGAGTTTGTCCAGGCTGCACGCATGGTGGGGCTCAGTCGTAAGCATATCATGTTCCGCGAGATCTTGCCCAATGCCATGGGTCCCATCATCGTCGCCGCAAGCCTGGCGGTCGCCCGCGCGATTCTTCTGGAAGCCTATATCAGCTTCCTCGGCTACGGCATCCAGCCGCCGCTGCCGAGCTGGGGCAACATGCTCAACGGCGCCCAGCAATACCTGGCGAGCGCTCCATGGCTCGCCATCATTCCCGGTGCCGCAATTACGATTGCGGTGACGAGCTTCAACTTCATCGGCGACGGCCTGCGAGATGCCCTCGACGTTCGAAACGACCACATTTGATAATTCCAGCCGAGCCACTGCTGAACATACGAGAAGCAACCGCCATGCACGCGCCGAGAGTTGACGAGAAGGCGACGCCCTACTGGTGGGAAGCCTCACCGCTCAAGCCGCTGCCCCAACAGCCACTGCCCAAGAAGCTCGACGTGCTGATCGTGGGCGCGGGCTATGCCGGGCTTTCGGCCGGTCTGGTGCTGGCGCGCGAAGGACGTTCCGTTGCGGCGTTCGATGCGATGGATCCGGGAGAGGGAGCTTCTACGCGCAACGGCGGGATCACCAGCGGAACCATTCGGCCGGATTTCGCGACGCTCACGCGGCGGTTCGGGGAGGAGAGGGCGCTGGCGATCGAGGCCGAAGGCAAGAGCGCACGCGAATTCCTGTACGATTTCATCAAGACGGAAGGGCTTGCCTGCGACTTCCAGCCGGTGGGACAGTTCAAAAGCGCATTCGGCTATGAACAATACGAATCCATGGCGCGGACCGCGGAGAGGCTCGCGAAGAGGCTTGGGATCGAGGCTTACGCAGTTCCCTATTCCGAGCAGCGGAAGTACATCGGCACGGATGTTTATCGCGGCGGCACGGTTCGGATGGACATCGGCGGGCTGCATCCGGCGAAATTTCACGCCGAACTCCTGCGCGTCGCGCTCGCTTCGGGGGTGACCCTCCACGGTCGAACACAGGTCATCTCGATCGAGAGGGATGGCTCCGGATTCTGCGTCGTCACTTCGGCCGGCTTGGTGCAGGCACGTCAGGTGCTGGTCTGCACGAATGGTTACACCGATGGTGCCGTGCCCTTCCTGCGTCGCAGGTTGGTCCCGGTCCGCAGCCGGATCATTGCGACAGAGCAACTCGCGCCAGACGTCATGACGCGGCTGATGCCGAAACGGATGATGATCACCGAGAATCGGGAGGTCGGCTTCTATTACCGGCCTTCGCCGGACGGCAAACGCATTCTGCTCGGTGGCCGCGACAGCTCCCGCGTCGGCGATCCAGTCGCCCCGAAGCTGCTTCTCCGCAAGGGCCTGATCAATCTGTTTCCGGAACTGGAGAGCGTTCGCCTCTCGCACAGCTGGTTCGGCAACGTGGCGATGAACCGCGACATGATTCCTCGCATCTTCGAGAAGGACGGCATCGTCTATGCCACCGGCTTTTGCGGCTCGGGCGTGGTCTGGGCGCCTTGGGTCGGTATGCATGCAGCCCACAAGCTCATGGGGCATGAGGAGCGGGCGCGCACGGCCTTTGACTTCCGCCCTCCGGCCTTCATCCCGTTCTATCGAGGCAATCCCTGGTTCATGCCCGCCTTCATTCAGGGCTATCGGATGCGGGACCGGATCGCGCTGTGGCGCGCCAGCCGCTGAAGGGCCGGCAGCATAGCGTCCAACCAGCGGCACTGCCGCTTCTCGAAAGAAGAGCATCGATGCACTACGTCTCCACACGCGGCCATTCGGGCCGCAAGCAGTTCTGCGAGATATTGCTCGAGGGGCTCGCGCAGGATGGTGGGCTCTACGTTCCTGAGAGCTACCCGCGCGTGGACAGCGCTACGCTAAAGAGGTGGCGTAGCTTGCCGTACCCAAGCCTGGCCTTCGAAATCCTGTCGCTCTATGTCAGCGACATTCCGCCGGCCGACCTGAAGGCAATCTGTGAAAAGACCTATACCTCGGAGGTATTCGGAAGTCCTGCTATCGCGCCGCTGCGAAAGCTGGAGCCAGGGCTTTACCTGCAAGGCCTGTCGAACGGCCCTACGCTGGCGTTCAAGGACATGGCCATGCAATTGCTCGGCAATCTGCTCGAGTACGAATTGGAGCGGCGACACGAGGAATTGAACATTCTTGGCGCGACCAGTGGCGACACCGGCAGCGCGGCAGAATACGCCATGCGCGGCAAGAAGGGGGTACGGGTGTTCATGCTCTCGCCCCACGGACGAATGAGCGCCTTTCAACAAGCTCAGATGTTCAGCCTTCAGGACGACAACATCCACAACATCGCGATAGACGGCGTGTTCGACGATTGCCAGGACATCGTCAAACGCGCGTCAGGCGACCTGGAATTCAAGCGACGATACAACATCGGGGCAGTCAATTCGATCAACTGGGCGAGGTTGGTCGCGCAGGTCGTCTATTACTTTTCCGGTTACCTGCAAGCGTCCGAAACGGCGCCGGAAGGCGTGAGCTTTGCCGTGCCTTCAGGAAACTTCGGCAACATCTGCGCCGGTCACGTTGCGCGCATGATGGGGCTTCCGATCTCTCGTCTCGTCCTTGCAACCAACGAAAACGACGTGCTCGACGAGTTCTTCCGCACCGGCATCTATCGCGTTCGAAGCCGCGCGGACACGCTGGAAACATCCAGCCCTTCCATGGACATTTCCAAAGCCTCGAATCTCGAGCGTTTCATGTTCGATCTGCTCGGTCGCGACGCCAATCGAACGAAATTGCTGTTTGACGATCAGCTCCGTGAGCGAGCGTCGTTCGATCTGAGCGGAGATCCCAGCTTCGCAAAGGCGGCTACTCGCTTCGGCTTCCGCAGCGGCAAGAGCACTCACGCCGAACGGCTCGCGACGATCCGGGACACCTGGGACCGTTACGGCACCATGATCGATCCACACACTGCCGACGGCGTGAAGGTCGGACGTATGCATGTAAGTCCCGAGACGCCGATGATCGTTCTCGAAACGGCACTTCCCATCAAATTCGTAGCGACGATCAGGGAAGCGTTAGGTCGCGAGCCGGATCGCCCGCAACGTTTCGATGGCATCGAAGATTTGCCGAAACGGGTCAGAGTCCTTCCGGCAGATGCAGAGGCGGTCGAGAACTACATCGCCGACGTCGTGCAAGGCAGCTGAACAGACGAGTCCGGACCGGGAGGTGCTGCACGATGGCCGTCTTTACCGAGTTGACGTTCGACGAGGTCGCCGCGTTCTTTCGAGCGCTGGGTCTAGGTGCACCCCATTCCGTTCACGGCATCACCAGCGGAATTGAGAACACCAACTACTTCGTCGATACGGATGGTGGGACCTACGTGCTCACCTTGTTTGAGCGTCTCACATTCGAGCAACTGCCGTTTTACCTGCACTTTATGAAGCATCTTGCGACGCGGGGCATGCCTGTGCCGGATCCGGTTGCTGACGCAAATGGCGCAATTCTTCACACGCTGAGGGAGCGACCCGCGGCAGTCGTCGACAGGCGTCCCGGTGCAAGCGAGACTGAGCCCACGGCCGCCCACTGCAATGCGGTTGGGCAGTTTTTGGGGCGCTTGCACTTGGCCGGGACCGATTACCCGCGAGAACAGGCCAATCCGCGGGGTCTGCAATGGTGGAACGAGGTCGTGCCGGTGCTCAGCCCCTGCGTATCTGCTGGACAGCGCTCGCTGCTGGACAGCGAACTAGCCTATCAGAACCAGATCGCCTTGTCCTCGGATTACCGGCAGCTTCCCCGAGGGCCAGTGCACGCTGATCTCTTTCGCGACAATGCGTTGTTCGAGGGCGGGCAGCTGTCCGGTGTCCTCGATTTCTACTTCGCCGGATGCGAAGCGCTGCTGTTCGATATCGCGGTTTGCCTCAATGACTGGTGCGTCGATGGTGCTGGCGGCTGCGACGACGTCGAACGCTCTGCCGCGTTGCTCGGCGCCTATGGAAGCGTCCGCGAGCTAACTCCGTCGGAACGCATGCTGCTTCCGGCCATGCGGCGCGCAGCGGCGTTTCGGTTCTGGCTGTCGCGTCTCTGGGACGTCTATCGGCCACGCCACGCGACGCTACTCAAGCCACACGACCCCAGCCACTTCGAACACATGTTGCGCGGACTTCGGGAAGCACCATCAAGATCGTCGAAACTGCGGCAGCGAGGATTGGGGGTAACATGGCGTCGACTCTAGCAGGCCGGGTTCGCGAGCTTCTTGCGCAGATCGAAACCGAAGGGCTGTACAAGCGCGAGCGGGTCATCACGAGCGCCCAGGCGGGCCGGATCAGTGTCGGTTGGCAGTCTTCCGAGCGCGAACTCATCAATCTTTGCGCAAACAACTACCTCGGCCTAGCCAATCATCCCGAAGTCGTCGCAGCCGCAAAGCGAGGTCTGGATGAGTTCGGGTTTGGCATGGCATCGGTGCGCTTCATCTGCGGCACGCAGACCCTGCACCGCGAACTCGAGCGCACGATCGCCCGCTATTTGTGCAAGGATGACGCCATCCTGTTCGCGGCCTGCTTCGACGCCAATGGCGGGGTCTTCGAGCCGCTTCTGGAGGCCGACGACGCCATCATTTCGGATTCTCTCAATCACGCTTCCATTATCGACGGAGTGCGTCTTTGCAAGGCGAGGCGCTACCGCTTCGCCAACGGCGACATGAACGAGCTTGAGGATCGGCTCAAAGAAGCCGACAGGGACGGGGCTCGGTTCAAATTGATCGCCACGGACGGCGTGTTTTCGATGGACGGATACGTCGCCAGGCTCCCCGCCATTTGCGCCTTGGCCGAGAAGTACGGCGCTGTTGTCATGGTCGATGACTGCCATGCCACCGGCCATCTGGGCGAAGCCGGCCGCGGCACACCGACGCTGACAGGCACAAGCCGGCAGGTCGATATTGTCACGGGGACGCTCGGCAAGAGCCTGGGTGGCGCGATGGGCGGCTTTGTTGCGGCGTCGCAACCCATTGTTGATCTGCTTCGACAGCGAGCGCGTCAATATCTCTTCTCCAACAGCCTCGCTCCGGCAGTGGCGGCGGGATCGATCAAGGCGATCCAGATCGCGGAAAGGGCCGACGACCGACGGCAGCTCCTTGCTGCGCATACACGGCGCTTTCGGTCGGGCTTGGAGAAGGCCGGGTTCGAGTTGCTCGCGGGAGAATCGCCAATCATTCCAGTCATGCTGCAGGACGCGCGCCTGGCGCAGGATATGGCAGCCGCGCTGGATGAACGCGGCATCTACGTCGCCGCGTTCTTCTATCCCGTCGTCCCCAAAGGAAGGGCGCGGATCAGGACACAGATGTCCGCCGCCTTGACCGAGAAAGACGTTGAACAGGCGATCGATGCCTTCACCGATGCCGGCAAAGCGCTCGGCGTGATTTGATGGTTACAAAGGTGCTCTCATGAAAGCTCTTGTCAAAGCAGCCGCCGAACCGGGGCTCTGGCTCGACGAACGGGGGATCCCGCAGATCGGACCGGATGACGTTCTCATCAAGGTCAACAAGACTGGGATCTGCGGCACGGATATCCATATCTACGCTTGGGATGAGTGGGCGCAGCGGACCGTCCCTGTCCCGATGGTCGTCGGCCATGAGTATGCAGGCGAGATCGCCGAGCTGGGCGCGAACGTCACGAGATTCGCGATTGGTCAGCGCGTTTCGGGTGAGGGCCATGTTGTCGGCACGAGCAGCCGCGCTGCGCGGGGAGGGCGGTTTCACCTGGATCCTGAAACCAAGGGGATCGGTGTCAATATTCCCGGAGCTTTTGCCGAATATCTGCGTTTGCCCGCCTTCAATGTCGTGCCGCTCCCTGATGCGATCGATGACGAGATCGGGGCCATCCTCGATCCGCTCGGCAATGCCGTCCATACCGCACTGTCGTTCGACCTCGTTGGGGAGGATGTGCTCATCACCGGCGGTCCTATTGGCATCATGAGCGCCGCAGTTGCCAGGCACGTTGGTGCGCGGCACGTCGTGATTACCGACGTCAATCCGCATCGCTTGGCATTGGCGACTGAGGTTGCTGACGTTGTTCCCGTCGACGTGAGCAAGCAAGATCTTCGGTCCGTGACGCAGCGCCTCGGCATGAAGGAAGGGTTCGATGTCGGGCTCGAGATGAGCGGTGCGCCCGCCGCGTTCGACCAAATGGTCGAAAATCTGGTGATGGGCGGCAAGATAGCGATGCTCGGCATCCCTGCTCGGCCCGCGACGGTCGATTGGACCAAGCTTGTCTTCAAGATCCTCACCGTTAAGGGAATCTACGGGCGGGAGATGTTCGAGACCTGGCATAAGATGCTCGCGATGCTCGAAAGCGGTCTCGACATCCGGAAAATCATAACGCACCGCCTGCCGGTCACAGAGTTCAAGGCCGGATTTGAGATCATGCGCACCGGCAACTGCGGCAAGATCGTCCTGGACTGGAAGACGTGAATTCGCCCTCTGAGAGGCCGCCTGGCGCTGGACAGCAGATTGATCCTGCTGCCGCATCATCAATGAAATTCTATGCCGAACTTTGCGCCAGTCCGGCTGCGTAATGTTGTCGGCCCCAAGCTACGCTGCGAACTGCGGGGGGATCATGAGATGGCCTCCCGCTGTCAGGCGCTGGCGAGTAGTCCGGCAACCCGAGCAAGAGACGTCGAACGATCATGACAGCCGCCGCTTATCCAGTCGGGCATTGCGACAATGAGGACGTGGTCCTCCTTCCCTTCGCCAGATCGCATCTGGAAGGCGCCCTGAAGCTCTCGCAAGAAATGTCCTGGCCCTACCGGATCGAGGATTGGGACGTCGCGCTGCAGCTGGGCAATGGCTTTGTTCTGGAGCGCGCCGGGACGGTGATCGGGACCGCGGCCTGGTGGCCGTATGGCGAGACTCATGCTTCCGCCGGCATGATCATTGTCGCGAAGGCCGCTCAGGGCCGTGGCTATGGGGCGCGGCTGATGGACGCGTTGCTGGCGTCGGCGGGCCCACGGACCATCGCGCTGAATTCGACGGCCGAAGGCATCATGCTTTATCGCCGCCGCGGCTTTGTGCCCACCGGGATCATCCATCAGTACCAGGGAATTCCAAATGGAAGCCACGAGCCGCCGCGGTCGGGCCTCAGACCAATGGTCGGATCGGAGTTCGAGGCGATCGCGCGGCTCGACCGCGCCGCTACGGGGTTGGAGCGGCGGCAGTTGCTGAATCGGCTGTTTGACAGCGGTAACGGCTATGTCCTGCTGCGTGACGGCATACTTCGCGGCTACGCCATCTCTCGCCTTTTCGGCAGCGGGCATGTCATCGGCCCCGTGGTGGCCGAGAGCCCGACCGATGCGCGCGCGCTGATTGAATTCACGATCGTGCGGCTTGGGCCTGTCTTCGCCCGGATCGACACTCCTGCCTCCTCGCAGCTCGGGGAATGGCTCGAAAGCATCGGCCTGCAGCGCGTCAGCGATGCCACAACCATGGTGCTGGGAACGCCGGCTCCATGGACTGGACCGGCGCGCATGTTTGGGCTCGCCAACCAGTCATTTGGCTAGGGGACATCGGGATGCTGCGGGTGGAGATGGACAGAACGGATATCCTGGACGCCGGTTCGGACCAGGCAGCCGCGACGCTCGGCGCGCTGGCAACACCGGCTCTCCTGCTCGACAGAGACCGACTGGATCGCAATCTCTCGCGCCTCTCCTCTCGTATGGCCGCGCAAGGCATCGTGCTGCGTCCCCATATGAAGACAGCGAAATCCATTGACGTCGCCCAATGCGCCTATCCATCGGGGGTGGGACCAATCACTGTCTCAACCTTGGCGGAGGCGGAGTACTTCGCGCAGCATGGCTTCCGGGACATCACCTATGCCGTGGGACTTGCACCTCACACCGCCGCGAGGGCGATGCGCCTGCGGAAAGGAGGCATCGACATCAAGGTGCTGCTGGATTCGCCTGAGCAGGCCGCCATGCTTGGCGCGGCCGGGCGCGCAGCCGGTGTGACACCGTCCGCCTTCATCGAGATCGACTGCGACGGTCATCGCGGCGGGCTGACCGGGACCGATCCCAAGCTCCTGGCCGTCGCGACGGCCCTGGCCGAGGCCGGCGTCAAGCTTGCCGGCGTTCTCACCCATGCCGGCGAATCCTACAGCCTCAGCATGCCGGCGGCCCTTGCCGCGGCTGCGGAGAACGAACGCGCCGTGGCCGTCGCAGCCGCAACGACATTGCGGGCGGCGGGCCATGAATGTCCTGTCGTCAGCGCCGGCTCGACGCCGACCGCCCATTTTGCCGAAGATCTGACCGGCGTCACGGAAATGCGCGCCGGCGTCTACATGTTCTTCGATCTGGTCATGCACGGCGTCGGTGTCTGCACGACCGACGACATCGCGATCTCGGTGCTCGCCACGGTCATCGGCACGAAGCCGGAAAAGGGCTGGATTTTGGTCGATGCGGGGTGGATGGCGCTGTCGCGCGACCGCGGCACCGCGGCGCAGCGGGTTGACCAGGGATATGGTCTGGTCTGCGAGGTGGCCGGCAAGGTCTATCCCGACCTGATCGTCTCGCAAGCAAGCCAGGAGCACGGGATCCTCGCCATCAGGCCCGGGTCGGCGCACGCTTTGCCCAATCTTCCGATCGGCGCGAAGGTCAGGATTCTCCCCAATCACGCCTGTGCGACGGCGTCGCAACACGAGTTGTACAACGTCGTCTCCGCCGGCAGCGACGCGATTCACGCCCGATGGCCCCGGATGCGCGGCTGGTAGGCCTGGCCGGCCATTCCCGGCCAGCTCGGCCCCTGGTTCCTGCGCTGATCGGCGCCTATTACCGGATCAAGGATCGCTTCCAATGACCTCGCCCCTTCGACACCTGACGGAAGCCGGCTTCCTCGGAAATTTCTACATCGACGGAGAATGGCGGAAGCCGATCGGATCAGTCACGGCAGCAGCAACTGTCGTCAATCCGGCGACGGAGCAGCCGATCGCTGACATCGCGCTCGGCGATGACGACGATGTGGACTGCGCGATCGCAGCCGCCAGACGAGCCTTCGCGGGCTGGTCCATGACACCGCCTGCTGAGAGAGCGGCGCTGCTCGACCGGGTTCATGGCTTGCTCCTCCAGCGGCTGGAGCTATTCGCGCAGGCCCTCACGTGCGAGATGGGAGCCGCCATCACCTACGCGCGCCGCGCTCAGGTGCCGCTGGCTGCCGAACATATCCGCGTCGCCCGCGACAATCTCGCGAATTATCCGTTCATCGCCGCGCGCGGCAGCACCGCGATCATGCGCGAGGCCGTTGGCGTCTGCGGCCTCATCACGCCATGGAACTGGCCTCTCTACCAGATCACCGCCAAGGTGGGACCCGCGCTCGCGGCGGGCTGCACCGTGGTGTTGAAGCCGAGCGAATTGTCGCCGCTGAGCGCCTTGCTGTTCGCGGAAGCGATGGACGATGCCGGTTGCCCGTCCGGCGTGTTCAACCTCGTCAATGGGACAGGCCCGATCGTGGGCGCCGCTCTGGCGTCGCATCCAGAGGTCGACATGATCTCGATCACCGGTTCGACGCGCGCCGGCGTTCTCGTCGCGCAAGCGGCGGCGCCCACCGTCAAGCGCGTTGCCCAGGAGCTCGGCGGCAAGTCGCCGAATATCATCTTGCCGGACGCCGATCTCGGCCGTGCTGTTCCGCTCGGCGTCGGCGCCGCCTTCCGCAATCTCGGCCAGTCCTGCAGCGCGCCGACGCGGATGCTCGTGTCTCGCTCACGCATGGAAGAGGTCGAGACCTTGGCGGCTGCGGCCGCTTCGGAACTGGTGGTCGGCGATCCCCTTGCGGAAAACACGACTCACGGTCCGATTGCGAACCGGCCACAGTTCGAGCGTGTGCAGACCATGATCGGCGTCGGCCTGGAGGAAGGTGCCAGGCTCGTCATCGGCGGGCGAGGTCGGCCGGCCCACCTGCGGATCGGCCTCTATGCGCGCCCGACGATCTTCTCGAACGTCCATCGCGACATGAGGATCGCACGGGAGGAGATCTTCGGCCCGGTGCTGTCGATCATTCCCTATGACACCGTGGACGAGGCGATCGCGATCGCCAACGACACCGTCTACGGCCTCGGCGCCCATGTGCAGGGCACCGATATGGAGACGGTGCGGACCGTCGCCAGGCAGATCCGGTCGGGTCAAGTTCATCTCAACCATCCCGACTGGGACCCCAACGCACCTTTCGGCGGCTACAAGCGTTCCGGCAACGGCCGGGAATATGGCATCGAGGGCATGGAGGAGTATCTCGAGACCAAGGCAGTTCTCGGATTCTACCGATAGCTCAATATCGGCTCCGAAGAGCTGCGGCATCGCGCTTTAAACGAAATTTCCAACCTGTTCTTGCAGCCATTGAGCAAGATGGTGTGCTTTCCCCGACAGTTCAGGTTCTCCTGTCCAAATGAGCCCGTAGTGGCTTTCGTCGGGATCGAAACCGGCAGGTGCGGTGAGCCGCCCTCTATCGATATCGTCGGTAGCAAGTACCCACGGGCTGAGGGCAACACCCAATCCCGCTGATGCGGCTTCAACGATCAGGAAGTGGTGATCGTAGAAGCGAATCTCCGTAGGGCGCCGCACTGACGGATGGGTGGAAAGCCAGCGCGACCAGGCGTCCCGCCGGGTTTTTGAACCCAGGGCGATGTACTCCCCGGAGGCAAACGCAGACGCGAGTTGAGGACTCATGACCGGTCCTACCTTTTCAGGAAAGAGGCGCCGGACATGCCACAAATCTGGAAGCGCAAAGTCGAGCCGGCGTATGGCGAGATCGATCCGGTCGCGGCGAAACTCGACAGGGCCGCCGGCGACAGAGAGATGGAGAGCGATGTCGGGATGGACGGCCTGAAAGTTCGCAAGTCGTGGAATAAGCCAGCGCATAGCCACTGAAGGCTCGCATGAGAGAACGAGGGAATTCTGCCGAGCGTTGGCAGCACGCAAGCTTTCAACGGTTGTCGCCAACTCGGTGAAGAACCGGCCGAGCGTTAGGTTGAGCGCCTCTCCTGCGGCGGTGAGGCGCAAGCCACGTCCGCTTTTTTCGAAGAGTTTGAAGCCAAGGTCTTCGGACAGTTTGGTGATACGGCGGCTCACCGCCCCGTGGGTCAAGGCGAGGCTGTCGGCGGCAAAGCGGACCGACCCGAGGCGCGCCGTGGTCTCGAACGCACGTAAGTCGTCCAAAGAAGGTATTTCTGACCGCTTCATTGGTGATATGATGTCACCAATCAGATGTAAAAACTATCGCTTTTTATACTGGACTTGGTTCGCATAATTGATCCATGCGAACCAATGGCCAATACACAATCGGTATTCTTGCCGACGATTTGACCAGCGCCGCGGATGGGGCCGCCCCGTTTGTCCAGCGGGGCCTGCGAGCCGTTGTCGGCCGACGTCAGCTGCCTCTACGGGAAGCAACGATCCTTGCCGTCGATAGCGGATCGCGATCGCTTCGAGCATCGCAAGCGGCACAGCGAGCGTCGGAACTTGCCCAGCAACTCGCTTCACGGGATGTCCTCTACAAGACCGTGGACTCGACTCTTCGCGGCCATGTGAGGGCCGAGATGGAAGCGGCCTTCGCCGCGAGCGGTCGCAAGATGGTGGTCTTCGCACCTGCGTTTCCGGGCGCAGGGCGTACGACCGTCAGCGGCGTTCAGCTTGTCGATGGCATCCCGGTCGCGGAGACCGGCTATAGTCGCGATCCCATGCATCCGGCGCGGCGTTCGCGGCTGGTTGAGCTCGTCCCGTCCTCCATCGGCAATGTCGTCATCCTTGATGCTGCGACACAGGACGAACTTGACGTAAAGATTGCGGCATTGCCGGATCCGGAGTCGATCCTGTGGGTGGGCTCTCCGGGCATGGCTCTGGCCTTAACAAAGCGGTTTGCGCCGGTTCAGGTTGCGTCTGACGTGACGCTGACCAGGGGCAGCGAGATTCTTGTTGTTGTCGGCAGCGCTAACCCGCGCAGCCATCGTCAGGCCGATCGGATCGGGGTCGAGCGCGGTGTTGCCCTGTTGCGAGCGCCGCTGGAACGTATGGACGACCCCAATTCCATCCTGCGCGACATTGCGCAGACTGCGGCTCGAAGGCTGGTCGATGAGCGTTGCGCCGTGGTGATAGCCACTGGCGGGGATACGATGGAAGCGATCCTCGATAGTCTGGACATCTCTGCGTTCGAGATTCTGCAGGAGCTTGAGCCGGGGTTTCCGCTTGGCCGCGCGTCCCTCGGGAACGGACGAGAGCTGCTCATCGCCATGAAGGCGGGCGGCTTTGGCGACGACGACACGCTGCGTCGTGCGGTCGCGCGGCTCCACGCCTGCGCCTCGGTGTCGGAAAAGAAGGTTGTGTGATGCCCCAAATCGCTCCCCTCGCCATCACCATGGGCGATGCCTCCGGCATCGGCCCGGAGATCGTGGCGAAGACATTGGCCAAAGGCGGTCAAAGCTTGGTCGTCTTCGGCAGCTCGGTCGTGATGGAGAATATCGTCCGTCGTCTGGGTCTCGGCCTCAAGGTCAAGCGCATCGCCGAACCTCAAGAGTCGCGCTCTGAGCCGCGGTCCATCGAGGTCATCGAAGCGACGCAAATCATCGCGCCGCCTCCGCTCGGGAGCGTCAGCGCCATGTCCGGCCAAGCTTCCTTCGACGCCGTCGTCGCCGCAATCGCGGCAGCCAAAACCGGCAAAGTCAGCGGCATCGTCACCGCTCCGATCAACAAGGAAGCAATGGCAAGCGCGGGCATTCCTTATCCCGGGCACACCGAGATTCTCGCCGAGTATGGTGGTGCGAAGCGCGTCGCGATGATGCTGGCCAACGACGACATCCGCACGGTTCTCGTCACGATCCACACGTCGCTGCGCAAAGCGATCGACGAAGCGGACTTCAATGCGCAGATGTCGGCGATCCGGCTCGCAAACGAGGGTGGGAAGGCCCTCGGAATCGCGGCGCCGCGCGTTGCGGTCGCAGGGCTCAACCCCCATGCCGGCGAAGGTGGTCTCTTCGGCGACGAGGAAATCCGGGTCATTGGTCCCGCGATCGAGGCCGCACGCGGCGAGGGCATAGACGCCAGCGGGCCCTGGCCTGGCGACACCGTCTACATGCAGGCCCGCAAGGGGCGCTTCGATGTGGTTGTGGCCCAATATCACGACCAGGGCCTGATCCCCGTGAAATATCTCGGCCTCGAAAAGGGTGTGAATATCACGCTCGGCCTGCCGTTCGTCCGTACAAGCCCTGACCATGGCACGGCGTTCGACATTGCAGGTCAAGGCCTCGCCGACGCCGCCAGTTTCGAGACCGCGCTGGCTTACGCGCGAAGGCTCGTCGCCGCGCAAACTAAAGCCAAGGAAGGGTAGTCTAATGGGCCTTCGCTTCATCTTCATGCTGACGCGCAACGATCGCACCGTCGAGGACGCCTCGGAACAGCTCAAGACCGCCCTGAGCCTTGGCGTTCGCCACGTTGGCTTCAAGGACATCGGCCTGCCGATCGACCGGCTCAAAGTCCTCAACCAAGCCATCAAGGCAGACGGCGCGACCTCCTATCTCGAAGTCGTTTCACTCGACCAGGAGAGTGAAATCCTTTCGGCGAAAGCGGCCGTCGAAATCGGCGTCGATGTCTTGCTCGGCGGCACACGTGTTGACGACGTCCTGCCGATCCTTGCGAGCACAGGCATTCAATACTGCCCCTTCCCGGGTCGCATCACGGGTCACCCGAGCGTGCTCGAAGGGAGCATTGAGGAGATCGTCGAGAGCGCCAAGGCGCTCACTGCGCGGGAGGGCGTGCATGGTCTCGACCTGCTCGCCTATCGCTCCAAGGAGGACGTCCCGGCCCTCATCAAAGCGGTCTGCGCGGCGGTGTCCAAACCCGTCTATGTGGCGGGCTCGATTGGTACGCCCGAGCGGATTGCCATCCTGAAGGACGCGGGAGCTGCCGGCTTCACCATCGGCACGGCTGCGCTGGACGGTAAGTATCCGGGCGAGGACAAGGACGTCGCCGGTCAGCTCGGCGCCATCATTCGTGACGTGGCCGCGCTCAATCGGCATCTCTCGCCACTCCACAAGAAGAACTTGGCCAACTCGTTCGGGCAGTTCAAGGAGACTTGGTCTACCAAGATCGCCGGTCAGATCAACGATATGCAGATCAAGCTCGCCAAGTTCGCGGGCGAGTTCGCCTGGCGCTTTCACAGGAGCAGTGACGAACTCTTCCTGGTGCACAAGGGTCGCCTGCTGATGAAGTTCCGTGATCGGGAAGAGATCATCGAGCAAGGCGAGTTCATCGTAGTCCCCCATGGGGTCGAGCATTGCCCTGTCGCGCTGGACGACATCTGCGAGGTCGTGCTGCTCGAACCCGGCACATCCATGGATGCCGCTCGATCATGTCAATCGACTGCAGCAGAGGGGCCGTGGGGACATGCCGTTCGAGGCTGAGCTCGTAAAAGAGCGGTTCCTGCAGCTCGTATCGCTCAAGCGCTCAAAAACCGAACATCTTGCGAAGTTCTAGCTGATTTCAGCACATTCTGTTGCGCGCACGATGCGATGAAGGGCTGATCGGAATTTTGCTTCCGCATTCTTGGCAGCCGAGGTTCGTTGGAATATGTCGCCCCACGTCGAGCGCATTCACAGCGACGAGCATCTTCCGGCCGAGGCGGACGTCGTCGTCGTCGGCGGCGGCATTCTCGGCTCTACGGCCGCCTATTACCTGGCGAAGCGCGGCCTCTCCGTGGCGCTGCTCGAGAAAGGCCACGTCGCCTGTGAACAATCGAGCCGAAACTGGGGTTGGTGCCGCCAGCAGAACCGCGACCGGCGCGAACTGCCGCTCTCGGTGCTCTCCATGCGGCTGTGGGACGAGCTCACGCGCGATATCAATCGGGATCTCGGATTTCGACGCTGCGGTCTCGTCTATGCGACCCACGACGAGGCTGTGCTCGCAGGCTGGGAAAAGTGGCGCGAGGTCGCCAGGGAGTACGATGTCGATACGCGCGTGCTGAGCCGGGCGGAGGTGGCCGAGCGCGTCCCGGAAGCGCGCGACAGATGGGTTGGCGGGACCTATTCGGAGCGGGACGGCAAGGCCGAACCTGCGCTCGCTGCGCCGGCTATCGCCGAAGCGGCCAGAACTCTGGGCGCCACGATCCATCAGGGATGCGCCGCGCGGGCGCTCGACCTTGCCAATGGCAAGATTGCGGGTGTGCACACGGAGAAGGGCTACATCAGAACCAGCGCGGTGCTGTGCGCCGCCGGCGCCTGGTCCTCGCGCTTCCTTCGCCCGCTCGGGATCAGTTTCCCCCAAGCCAGCATCCGGCAGACCGCGCTGCGTTCCACCCCGACAATCAACATAGGCGAGGCGGTCTCCACACCCTACTGCACGATCACGCGCCGACTGGACGGCAGCTATACGCTTGCGATCAGCGGCAAGGCGAACCTCGAAATCACGCCCCAGGCTATCCGGTACAGCCGGGAATTCATGCCGCAGTTCTTGCGTCGCTTGAAGAACGTCAGGCTCGGCGTCGGCCGATCGTTCGTTTCGGGGCCGGATTCGATGCCGGCCCTGCTGACCAACGACGATCGGATCTTCGAACAGAATCGCGTGCTGGATCCTCCGCCCTTGAAATGGCTGGTGAGCCAAGTGGTGGAGAGTGTCCGGAAAACCTTTCCCCAACTCGGCGAAATAAAGATCGATAGCGCCTGGGGCGGCTTCGTCGATTGCACGCCGGACGCAGTGCCTGTGGTGTCGCAGGTGGATGGGGTGGATGGCCTCGTCCTCGCGGCGGGCTGCTCGGGTCACGGCTTCGGTCTGGGTCCGGGGCTCGGTTATCTGGCCGCAGAACTTGTCGTCAACGACACGTCTTGCGTCGATCCCACACCGTTCCGGCTGTCGCGTCTGGTCGATGGCTCGAAGCTGGACATCTCCGCCATCTGAAGATCGAGCCGGAAGTCGGGCCTGACGCGCACCAAGCGAAGTCAGGTTCATACGATCGACTATTTGGTAAGTCGCCGACTGGCTCCTCTGAACCGCGAAAAGCCTCGTGATGAAAGACGTTCAATACGAGTCGCAGCGACGCAAACTGCCGACAATCACGGCATTTCAGCATTGCTTTTCGAAATGGCGTGCCGCGGTCGGCCTTCGTTTACTTTGGTCGACCGGAACGGTGTAGGCCCCGCACTTCCCGCTGTTGAAAAAGTTCACAGCATACGTCGCGCAACCATTGGCTTGCCGGATCGTGATGGAAGCGGGCATGCCAATATTGCTTCACCGTAAAACCGGCGATCGCGAGCGGGCAGTCGAGCACGCGCAGTCCGTAATAGTGAGCCAATGTTTCGCCGATGTGTCTTGGCAGCGTAGCGATCAGGTCCGTCGTCCCGACGATCGCGGGTAGTCCCAAGAAGCCGGGGAGCTCAAGCGCAACGTCAAGGACCATCCGCTGCTCCTGTAGCGCGGCCGCAAGCAACTGGTGTCCTGTGCCCGAGCGAATGAGCACGTGTGCCTCACGCCTGAAATCCCTTGCGGTGATGCGGTCGCGGATCCGGGCATGTTTTGTGTTGGCCAGACAGATCCAATCCTGCGGGAAGAGTGCCTGCTGGAAGTGTCCGGCGTCGAGGTCCGAGATGTAGCCAAGCGCCAGATCGGCCTCGCCGGACTGCAGCATCCGTGGGGTGTCGGCGCCGATCTGTGCTGCCTCGATGCGGATGCCCGGAGCAACGCGACGGACGTGAGCGAGGATGGCTGGCAGGAGCGTGATGTGGCTGCCGTCCGTCATGCAGATGACGAAGCGACGCTTGGCACTCGCCGGATCAAACTCAGGGCGAAGCTCGGCCAGACGATGCAGCATCTCCAACGCCTGCCTGGCGGTGCCGATGAGAGCCTCGGCGCGCGGCGTCGGCAGCATCCCCTCCGCCGATCGGATGAAGAGCGGATCGTCCAGTTCCTTTCGCAGGCGCGCCAGCCAGATCGAAACGGTTGGCTGACTTTGACCGAGCTTTTCGGCTGCTTTGGTGACGCTGCCCGTGGTGAACAATGCGTCAAAGAGCCGGAGCAGGCGCGGGTCCAGCAGGTTCGTCTCGGAAAGGTCCCGGTGCTTCATTGCGATCTACAATAATAGATATAAGAATCATAGCATATCTAAATAAAGGCCTGACTGCTACCACGCCCCCGACGCCCAAAAAAGGCGCGGGAGAAACGTTCGGATGAGGATCTGCTTTATCGGAGCGGGGGCCTTGGGCTCGACCATCGGCGGCACGCTGGCGCGCGGCGGTGCCGAGGTTTGGCTGATTGATCCGTTCCAGGCCCATGTTGACGCGATCAACGCCCAAGGGCTTCAGATGCTCGAAGGTGGCTCCGACGCCGTCGTGACGGTCACCGCCTGCACTTCCGCGGCCCAGGTCGGCGTCAAGGCCGACCTCGTCATCGTCCTCGTCAAATCCTATCACACGCGGGACGCCATCCGCGCCGCTGCGCCGATCATCGGGCCGCATACGGTCGTGATGTCGCTTCAAAACGGTCTTGGCCACGAGGACATCCTTTCGGAAGAAGTTGGCCGTGAGCGGGTCATGGCGGGCAAGACTTACGTGGGCGGCGTGCTGCTGGGCCCTGGTCATGTTCGCTCCGGAGTTGTCGGCAAGGAAACCATCATCGGCGAACTTGACGGGCGCTTGACGGAACGCGCACGGCAAATTTCCGAGACCTTCAATCGTGCCGGCATTCTCACGCTGCTCAGCGACAACATCCTGGGCACGATGTGGGACAAGTTGTTCATCAACGTCGCCGGTGGGGGAATTACCGCCGTTACCGGGCTGACCTATGGCGGCCTGTATTCACTGCCTGTCCTGGAAGAGTGTGCGCTGGCCGCGATTTCGGAGAGCATCGCGGTTGCGCAAGCCGCCGGTGTCAAGATCTCGATTACCGACCCTCGACGCGCTTGGACGATGGCATCAGCTGGGCTACCGCCCGAGTTCAAGACCTCGATGTTGCAGAGCTTGCAGTCCGGCAATCTGACCGAGGTTGATTACATTCACGGCTCCGTCGTGCGTTGGGGGAGCAAGTTCAATGTCCCGACCCCCGTCAATTCGACCCTCGTCGCGTTGATCAAAGGGCTTGAATACGCCCGCAGCGAATATCCGGGAAAGGCCTGAGACGATGTCGCTACCGCGCGCTTATGTCGAACACGTCGCGATCCGTGTGCCGGACGTTGACCGTCACGTCGACTTCTTTCGTGAGGTGCTTGGTCTTGCCGTTCGCGACGAGCAACCCGCCGATGGCGCGCGTCCGCGTCAGGTGTGGGTGCTCGGAAGCGTACAGCTCATCGAAGATCCTGGCTTTGTCGGACTCGAGGGACGTCTCGCCCATCTCGGCATCATGGTCGACGATTACGAAGGTGTGCTCGCCCGTGCTGCCGCGTGGGGCGCCAAGGCCCTGCCCGCCGGGCCGAACTGGCTCGAACTGCCGGGCGGGCTGAACGTCGAAATCTTGCAAGCTAGTGCGGGTGCCGTGGAAGCGGCGCTGGCGATCAATCCACGGGCCTAAGGAACACGCGACATGACCGATGAGCGCTACTGGGACGATGCCAAGGTCGGCGACGAATGCGTCACCCCCGCGGTGACGGTCACCGAAGCGATGGTGAATGCCTACGCCGAACTGACGGGTGACTTCACGCCTGTTCATGTCGACGAGGAATACGCCAAGACCACACCATTCGGCACGCGGGTCGCGCACGGGTTGTTTGGTCTGTCGCTGGCTGACGGTCTGAAGACACGTGCCGACTACCGCTTCCTTCCGGGAATGTCGCTGGGCTGGACGTGGGATTTCAAGCTGCCGATAAAGCTCGGCGATACCGTGCATGTGAAGTTCCGCGTCGGTTCGATGCGCGCCACCAAGCGGGAAGGGTGGGGCATCGTGGTGCTGCCCTCCGAGCTCATCAATCAGCGCGGCGAAGTGGTGCAGCGCGGCGAGCACCGCTTGATGATTCCGATGCGCCCGAAGACCGGCATCGCGGGAGAGCAGGCATGACCGCACAAGATCTGCCGCTCAAAGGCATTCGCGTCATCGACTACAGCCATTTTCTCGCAGGCCCGTTCATGGGCCGTTGCCTCGCCGCGATGGGCGCGGAAGTCATCAAGGTGGAGCGCCCCAGGGAAGGCGATGCGGGCCGCGCCCATGGCTATTTCAAGGACGGACAATCCGGCTACTTCCTGCAGCAGAACATGGGTAAGCAGGGCCTGTGCATCGATCTGCGGGACGGGCGTGGCCTCGACATGATGATGAAGCTGGTCGAGACGGCCGACATCTTCATCGAGAACTATCGCCCCGGCGCACTCGAACGCCTCGGGCTCGGTTACAAGACGCTCTCGGCGCGGAATCCGAGGCTGATCTATTGTTCGGTCTCCGCCTATGGCCACACCGGTCCCTATGCCGACCGTCCGGGCTTCGGCCTGATCGCAGAAGCGATGTCTGGCGCGCTGGCGCAGTTGGGCTCCCCCGGGGAAGCGCCGCCGCTGCTGCGGATGCCGCTGGCGGACATGTACACCGGCATTCACGGCGTGGCTGCCGTCAATGCCGCGCTGGTCGGCCGCGCGTCGTCCGGGCGTGGTCAACATATCGATCTGGCGCTGTACGACTGCATGGTCTCGATGCACGACTATGCGGTTCAGCGTTACTTTCTCTCTGGCGGTACCGACCTGCCGAAGCAGACCGGGAGCGGTCAGCCGGACTCGACCGTCTACGGCGTCTTTCCGGCAAAGGACGGCAATCTTGTCATAGCGGCGCAAGTCGATGATGCGTGGCGACGATTGGCGGGCCTTATCGGGGGAGACACGCTGGCATCCGACGAACGCTTCACCACGCCTGCCGCGCGCAACGTCCACTATGCTGAAGCGATGGAGATTGTGCGCACCTGGACGCTGTCGCAACCGTCTCGCGACGCCTGTCTTGCGGCACTTGAGGAGGCAGGAGTGCCGTCGGCTCCCGTGCAGACCATCGAAGAGGTCGTGAAGGATCCGCAGATCCACGCCCGGGGCATGCTGGTCGAACAGGAGCATCCGGTGCTCGGCAAGGTGACGCTGCCGAACCTTCCGTTCCGCTTCTCCGACTGCGACACAACGGTGCGCACGCCAGCACCACTGCTCGGCCAGGACAACCGTCGTATTGCCGCCTCGCTTGGCCTGTCGGCCGAAGTCGTCGATGCGATGGTGCGAGATGGCGTGCTCTACAACGAAGCTGCAGTGCAGGAGTGAGCCATGAGCGATCGCTATGCGGTGATTGGCAATCCGATCGGCTTTAGCAAATCACCTCTCATCCATGGCGCTTTCGCCAGAATGACGGGACAGGACCTTGTCTATGAGGCGATCGAGGGTCCCCTCAATGGCTTCATCGAACGGGTCGATCAATTCCGAGCAGAGGGCGCCAAGGGGCTGAACATCACCGCTCCGTTCAAGCTCGATGCCTTCGACTACGCAAACGAGCTTTCAGAGAGCGCCGAACGAGCGGGCGCCGTCAACTGCCTGAAGTTCGACGCCGATCGGATCATTGGCGAAAACTTCGACGGGATCGGCCTCGTGCGGGACACTACGGTCAATCTCGGCGTCAAAATGGCCGGCCGGCGCGTCCTGATGCTCGGCGCTGGGGGCGCGGCGCGTGGCGCGCTACTGCCGTTCCTGCGCCAGGAGCCGTCCGAGCTGGTTCTCGTCAACCGGACGCTGTCGAAAGCGGTGGCCCTGGCCGAAGAGTTCGCCGGCTGTGGTCCCCTGATTGTCAGCGGCTATGCTGAACTGGCCGATCTTGCCGAGGGCTATGACGTCGTGGTCAACGCGACGTCGGCCAGCCTGCGCGGTGAGATGCCGCCACTTCCAGGCAATGTCTTCCGCGGTGCGGAGCTGGCCTACGAACTTGCCTACGGCAAGGGACTAACTCCCTTTCTGCAAGCAGCCCGCGCCGAAGGCGTAGCCAAGCTGGCTGATGGCGTCGGCATGCTGGTCGAGCAGGCCGCGGAAGCTTTTGCCTGGTGGCGTGGCGTTCGACCGGGCACGACTCAGCTTATCGCCGAACTGACCGTTCCGTTGAGCTGACCGGCGATGCCCAGCATGCATCAAAAGCCCAGCTTTCTCGTCGGCCTGATTGGCAGCGGCATCGCCGCGTCGCGCACTCCGCCCATGCATGAAGCGGCCGCTGACGCCGCTGGCATCCGCTATCTCTACAAGAAGATTGACCTGATTGAGTTGAAACTTGGTGCCGAAGCGCTGCCGGAATTGCTGACGGCGGCAAAGCGGATGGGCTTTGACGGGCTGAACGTGACCCATCCCTGCAAGCAGGCGATCCTTCCTCTCCTGGACGAGCTTTCGCCCGACGCGGAGGCGCTAGGTGCCGTGAACACCGTGGTCATCAGGAACGGTCGAATGACCGGCCACAACACCGACTGGTTCGGCTTCGCCGAGAACTTTCGCCGCAACATGCAAGGTGCATCGCTTGGTCGCGTCGTCCAAATCGGTGCGGGCGGTGCGGGCGCGGCGGTTGCTTTCGCGCTGATGAAGCTGGGCGTGCAGGAGCTGACCATCATCGATGTCGACTTTGTCAAGGCGCAGAGTTTGGTGGATAGCTTGTCCCCCCGATTTCCGGAAGGGCGCTTACGGCTCGGCCAGGATGTCGCTGCAGCCGTCGCTGCCGCAGACGGAATTGTCAACGCGACGCCGCTCGGCATGGATAAATATCCAGGGACGGCGCTGCCCACGGAGCTTCTGCGTCGCGACCTGTGGGTCGCCGAGATCGTCTACTTCCCGCTGGAAACCGCACTGCTGCGCGCGGCACGTGCCCTCGGCTGCCGCACCGTCGATGGCGGCGGCATGGCGATCTTCCAGGGCACCGAAGCATTCCGCCTGTTCACCGGCATCTCACCCGATCCAGACGTCTTCTTCGCCACTTTTGCGTCCCTGGGAGGGTGACGTCAGGTCGATGGGCGAGCGGCACGTACAACGCCCGAGAGGAAACGCAAGATGGGCTACACGCTCGATTTCTCGGTGGTTTGGCACGCGATGCCGGCCCTGCTGTGGGGCTGCGTGGGCACGTTGGGCCTGGCGCTTGCCGGGATGATGCTCGCGATGGTGATCGGTGTCGCCGGCGTCGCGGCACGCGATTCGAAAGCGGCCTGGCTGCGGGCCATCGTGATTGGTTTCGTCGAGATCGTCCGCAATACGCCTTTCCTGGTGCAGATTTTCTTTCTGTTCTTCGCCCTGCCGCTAATAGGATTGAAGCTCAATCCAACCGCGACCGCGATCATCGCACTCGGTGTCAATGGCGGCGCCTACGCCATCGAG
This sequence comes from Bradyrhizobium sp. UFLA05-153, assembly GCF_054185185.1. Classification (NCBI taxonomy): domain Bacteria; kingdom Pseudomonadati; phylum Pseudomonadota; class Alphaproteobacteria; order Hyphomicrobiales; family Nitrobacteraceae; genus Bradyrhizobium; species Bradyrhizobium sp. UFLA05-153. Next base: position 213,972 of record NZ_JBBIAM010000002.1, on the reverse strand, counting down.
ATCATCCGCGGCGGCGTCCAGTCAATTCATAAAGGACAGGTGGAGGCCGGCTACGCGCTCGGACTGCATAAGGGGCAGGTGTTCCGTTTCATCGTGCTCAAGCCCGCGCTACGCGCGATCTACCCCTCGCTCACGGGTCAGTTCATCATGCTGACGCTGACCTCGTCGATCTGTTCGGCTGTGTCCGCCTACGAACTAACGTCGGTTGCGCAGCGCATCGAAAGCGACACATTCCGTAGCTTCGAGGTCTATTTCTCGGTGACCTTCCTCTATCTCGCGATCTCCTGGCTGCTGATGCTGGGCTTTGCGGTCATCTCTCACCGCTTCTTCTCATATCCGACACGCTGAGGAGGGTAGGTCATGACACCGCATTTTGGTCTTCCTGAGCTTGGGTTCCTGTTGCGTGGGCTGCAATGGACGATGCTGCTGACGCTGGTCGCATTCGCAGGCGGCTGCACGGCAGGGCTGGTCGTCGCTTTGCTGCGCACCTGTGGTCACAAGGGCGTGGAATGGATCACCCGCATCTACATCGGGATATTCCAGGGCACTCCGCTGCTGTTGCAGCTCTTCGTCGTGTATTACGGATTGGCGCTGACCGGCCTGAAGCTCGACGCGTTCGTCGCGGTGGCGATCGGCTTCACCGTGAATGCCTCCGCCTTCCTCGGCGAGATCTGGCGCGGCGCGATCGAGGCCGTGCCGCGCGGCCAGACTGAGGCAGCGATGGCGCTTGGCCTGCACTATTCGTCTCGCATGCGCGATATCGTGCTGCCACAGGCAATCCGCATCTCGCTGCCCGCGACCATCGGCTATCTGGTGCAGCTCATCAAGGGCACTTCGCTCGCCGCCATCGTCGGCTTCATCGAGCTCGCCCGCGCCGGTCAAATCGTATCGAACCAGACCTTCCGGCCGTTGCTCGTCTTCGGTGTGGTCGGCGCGATGTATTTCATCCTCTGCTGGCCACTGTCGTGGTGGGGCAGTCGGATGGAGGCCAGGCTCGCCCTGGCCAATCAAAGGTAGGAATGGCGGACCTGCCCAATCAACACAGCCATCACCAGGAGGAGGGAATTTCATGTTGTTTTTACGCAATCATCGCCAGCTTGGCATCGCGCTGCTGATGCTGGGGGCAATCGCCGCCGCAGGCAAATCGCAGGCCGGCACCCTGGACGACGTGAAGAAGAAGGGCGTCGTCGTCATCGGCATTCAGGGCGACAATCCCCCTTGGGGCTATGTCGATAGCTCGGGGAAGCAGGACGGTTTCGATGCCGACATGGGGCGCGCCTTCGCCGAATCTCTCGGCGTGAAGGCCGAATTCGTCCCGCTGGCGGTGGCCAATCGTATCCCGGCGCTGACCACGGGCCGCGTCGACATTCTGTTCGCAACCATGGCCATGCTGCCCGAGCGCGCGAAAGCGGTGCAGTATTCCAAGCCCTATGTCGCCAACGAGATTACGCTTGTCGCGGCCCAGGCCACCCCGATCAACAGCAATGCCGACATGGGTAAGTACGTTATTGGCGTTCCGAGGTCCTCGACGCAGGACACCCAGGTCACCAATAGCGCTCCCGCGGGCACCGAAATCCGCCGGTTTGACGATGATGCGGCCACGATCCAGGCGCTGCTCTCCGGTCAGGTGCAGGCCGTCGGCGCGAACAGCTTCTACCCGCAGCGTCTGAACGCCGCAAAGCCCGAACTTGGGTTCGAGCCCAAGCTTCACTTCACGGCTCTGTACAACGGCGCCTGCACCCGTCTCGGAGACAAGGAGTGGAACGAGACGGCCAACAAGTTCATCGACCAGATCAAGACGAACGGCAAGTTGGCCAGCTTCTACGCCAAATGGATGAAGGCGCCCGTGCCGATCTTCCCGGAGCAGGTTCCTGGCGTTCCGTTCACCGTCCAATAGCCACCGCGAGCGGCCGACGCACCATCCGCGTTGGCCGCCGTCCGATAGCGGAGCCAAATCCCATGCTGGACCAGATCCTGATCGAAATGAAGGGCGTGCAGAAGTGGTACGGCGGGTACCAAGCTCCGCGACGTCGATCTCACCGTGCGCAAGGGCGAGAAGATCGTGCTCTGCGGTCCGTCCGGTTCGGGCAAGTCGACGCTGATCCGCTGCATCAACCGCCTCGAGGCGATCCAGCAGGGCAGTATCGTGGTGAACGGTCATCGGCTGGACGACAGCATCAAGGCCATCGATGTCGTGCGTCAGGACGTCGGCATGGTGTTTCAGAGCTTCAACCTTTTTCCGCATATGACGGTGTTGCAGAATTGCATGCTCGCACCCATTCGCGCGCGCCGCATCAGCAAGGTCGAGGCGGAAGCGACCGCGCGAAAATACCTCGAGCGCGTCCGCATCGGCGACCAGGCCGAGAAATATCCAGCCCAGCTCTCGGGCGGCCAGCAACAGCGCGTCGCGATCGCGCGTGCGCTCTGCATGCAGCCCAAGGTCATGCTGTTTGACGAGCCGACCTCGGCGCTCGACCCTGAGATGGTCAAGGAGGTGCTCGATACGATGATCGGCCTTGCCAATGACGGCATGACCATGATTTGCGTCACCCACGAAATGGGCTTTGCCCGACAGGTAGCCGATCGTGTCATCTTCATGGCTGAAGGCCAGATCATCGAAGAAGGTGCGCCCGACGCATTCTTCCGCAATCCACAGCACGCCCGCACCAGGCAGTTCCTGGGCGAGATCCTTGCCCATCACTGAACGGAGTTTTCATGAGTCGTCTTGTCTACGTCCTCAACGGACCAAATCTCAATCTGCTCGGCAAGCGTCAACCCCACATCTATGGCCACGAGACGCTTGCGGATGTGGAGCGGGACTGTCGAGCTCTAGCCAAAGAGCTTGGCTTGGAGATTCGCTTTCATCAGTCCAATAGGGAATACGAACTGATCGACTGGATCCACGAGGCGCGTGAGACCGCCGCCGGTATCGTGATGAATCCCGCCGCCTTCACCCATACGTCGGTCGCCATCCTTGATGCTCTAAACACGTTCGAGGGGACGGTGATCGAGGTGCATATTTCCAATGTGCACAAACGCGAGGAATTCCGCCATCATTCGTTTGTTTCCAAACGAGCTGATGGGGTCATCGCTGGCTTCGGCACCCAGGGTTACCTGCTCGGCTTGCGTCGTGTGGCCAAGCTGCTTGATGAGAACAAGGGATAGCATTGTATGAGTTCACCAGTCCGGCTGTCGGTGATGGGAGCGGGTCTCATCGGCAAGCGCCACATCGAACACATTCTCGCGCGGCCGGAGGCGATGCTGTCGTCGATCGTCGATCCGGCGCCTGCGGCACGAGAGTTGGCGGTTGCGCTGAAGGTGGACTGGTTTCCGTCCTTTCAGGCACCATGCTCTCCGAAAACCGGCCGGAGGGAGTTATTGTCGCCACCCCCAATCAGATGCACGTGGCCAACGGCATGGATTGTATCGCTGCTTGTATCCCGGCGCTGATCGAGAAGTCGTTAGCGGATGACGTCGTCGCTGCACAGTCCCTGGTCGAAGCCCGCGTCATTCCGGGGCGCCTCGTCAGAGGCGAACCCGAAATCTCGCGCCACAACCCGATGATCCAGCGCGCCAAGGCGGAGATCGACGGCGGCCGGCTCGGCCAGATCGTGTCGGTGCATGGCATGTTCTGGCTGATCAAGCCGGACGATTATTTCGATGTGGCGTGGCGTCGCGAGAAAGGGGCGGGGCCTGTTTTCCTGAATCTCATCCACGATGTCGACCTGCTGCGCTATTTGTGTGGGGATATCGTCGCGGTGCAAGCTGCGCAATCGAATCGACTGCGTGGAAACGCCGTCGAAGAGACGGCGGTGATCATCCTGCACTTCGCCTCCGGTGCGCTGGGAACGGTCAACGTCTCCGATACCATCCAGTCGCCCTGGAGCTGGGAGTTCACTTCTGGTGAGAACCCGGCCTATAGCCATATGAAGGAGATTTGTTACCAGATTGGCGGCACGAGGGCATCGCTGGCTATTCCGCAGCTCGACCTATGGCATCATCCAAGCAAGGCCAGCTGGTGGGCACCGATCGAGCGCGAGCGGCTGAGCTACGAGACGGAAGACCCGCTTGGTCTGCAGATTGCCAATTTCTGCGGGGTTATCCGCGGCACCGCCGAGCCTGTGGTGAGCGGTCGCGAAGGGCTGAAAACCCTCAGAGTGATCGACGCGGTCAAGCGCGCGGCGGAAACCGGAGCTCTCGTGTCGGTTTGATACGGGAAGCGGAAGAGACAAATCATCGGCAAGCCGTCCCGTCCATTCTCGCTTCGAATGCTATCTCGAAACAGCGAGTGCCTCCTTGCATCGTGTCGCGAACGCCATGAGATACTCGCCGATCTCTGCGCTCAGCGCATCGCTGGGCTCGATGTCTTGCATGCTCATATTGAGTACGTAAACCGGCCAGCCTTCGAGGACGATAGGAGCGGCGACGGCGAGTACGCCAGGTTGCCAGGAAACCGCACAATATCCATGGCGCCCGACATCGCGGATTGATTTTTGTACCTCAACGTTCAATACCTTCGTGGCGGCGACGGTGCGCCGTCTGAATTGCGCAAGCAACTTGTCGCGCTCCGCGTCGGCGATGCCGGCAAGATAGGCGCGCCCGAGCGAGGTCAACTCCATCGGCACCTGTTGGCGGCCGCGATGCTGCGCAGCGTCGGGCGCGGGTTGTAGCGAATGGATTCCAGATAGACCATCATTGCACGATCAGCCGTTGCCAGACCGACGTTCAGTCGGCGCCGCGTCGATTCGGCCCGCATCCATGGACCGAGCACCTTGAGCACGGGTGATCCCATGCGGACGGCGTGGCCGAGGCTGAGAACGGCGGCAGCGAGCCGATAGTTGCGGTCGCTTCGGACTTCGTCGAGCATGCCGAACGCGACCAGGGTCTTGGTGAGACGGCTGACGGTCGAGCGGGGTAGCCCCGTGCGCTCGGCGATCTCGCCGTTACCGAGCGTATCAACGCCCGGCCGGAAGGCGCGCAAGATCTCGATGCCGCGCTCTAGCGATCGGTTTCCGTTTGCGCCACCGGCATATTGCCGCGCCGAAGCCATCCCGCGTTCCTCCAGCCATTCCATTAAGTGGAAATGGGGCATATCGCTTTTATGACAGGTGAGCGGCAAAGCATCACTAAATCGCTTCTCGCTCAAACCTGGCCTGCCAATCGATCGATCAGCCATTGGGTTGCCGGGCCCGGCGGCGTTTGCATTCGCCAAATGGCCTGTAATGGATAGCGCGCATCCCTCGAGCCCGGGATGTCCAATTCGACCAGGCGTCCCGCCTCCAAATCGCCGTGGACCATGAATTCAGGCATCAAGCCCCAGCCTACGGCGGCCAGCAACAAGGCGTGCTTCACTCCGAGATCCGCAAGCCGCCATGTCTTGCTACTGAAGACACCGAAATCCTGGCCTCGCGTCAGTGGAGAGCGATCGCTCAAAACGAGCTGAATGTACTCTCGCAGATCGCTTCGTAGATCACCTGGCGAATGCCGCCGCGCGCGTGCCAGCGGATGCGAAGGCGAGGCCACCGGCACCAGCCTGACGTGGCCGATCAACCGCCTCTCCATGTCATCCGGAAGCGGATGCATCGCGCCGTTGATCCCCAACCGCGCGGTACCATCGGCCACGAGCTGGGTCACCGCACCAAGTGCCTCTGCATGCAATCGCAACTGAACTGTCGGATAGGCAATTTGGAATCCTTGCAGAGCGTCGACGAGGCGGGCCGTCGGCAGCATCACGTCGGTCACCACGGACACCTCGGCTTCTTCGCCTTCGCGTAGACTGGCGGCCTTGGCGCGCATCTTCTCCATGTCCTGAAGCACCGACCGCGCGTGGGCGAGCAGCGCTCGGCCGGCTTCGGTGAGTTCAGGCCTCTTCGTCCCCGAGCGATCGAACACAGCGACGCCGAGTTGCTGCTCGAGATTGTCGATCCCGTAAGCGATTGCGGAAGTGGCGCGGTTCAGGCGGCGCCCGGCGGCGGCGAAGCTGCCGCAGTCCACCACCGTGGCCAGGATCTGGAGCTGATCGATCGTCGGGGTGCCAACCTTCATTTCTAAAATCCTGAACAATCTTTTCTATATTATCATGATTTTCTGGAAAGTGGCGGGAAGGTATCCCTCGTTCAGTGGTTCACGAGATCGCCCAAAAACACCCCAATGAGCACCTTAATGAACACCCTCACACGCGTGCGCGAGCGCAAGATCGCGACGCTTCATGCCGCCCTGCATGCAAACGAAGGAGACGGCTTCGAGGTTCGTCGCGCCATCCCGTCGTCGGCCTTTGAAGCCATCGGTCCCTTCATCTTCCTTGATCATTTCGGTCCGATCGAGGTGCGCCCCGGCGAAGCCAAAGGCGCCTCGGCCCATCCTCACGCCGGGATCGAAACGCTGAGCCTCTTGCTCGAAGGACGGACGGTTCACAAGGACAGCCTCGGCAACATCAGCACGATGGGGCCGGGCGAGGTGCAATGGATGCGCGCCGGGCGCGGCGTCGTCCACGATGAATCACCGGACGAAGTCCTGCGTCGCGCGGGTGGGCGCGTGCACGGCGTGCAGTTGTGGATCAACATGCCAAAGGGCGGGAAGCATGCCGACCCGAGCTACAGGCACGTCAAGGCGGACGAGATTCCGCTTTTGCCGCAGGATCGCGGGACGGTTCGCGTTGTGGCAGGGCGGACCGGCGATGTCACCGGCCCGGTCCAGACCTCAGGAAATCCCTTTGTCGTCCATGCGAGCTTGAGCACGGGCGGTGCGCTGCGCATGGATGCCTCGGGCCCGCATGAGCTCGCGCTCTACCTCATGACGGGCCAGGTCGCGATCGACGGCCACGCCATCGAGCCGGGGCAGCTTGCCCGCCTCGCATCCGGCGATGCGCTCCATGTGGTGGTGCAGGAGAGCAGCGAATTGCTGCTGGTTGGCGGCGACCCGCTCGACGCTCCCATCGTCCGCCATGGTCCCTTCGTCATGAACACTATCGCCGAGCTCGAGCGCGCCGTCCGTGACTATCACGCGGGCCGGATGGGAAAGATCTGACCTCGTCCATTGCTCATCCTCTCCAATCAATCCATCTCAAGAAAGGAACCATTGCCATGTCCACGCCCACCTATCTTCCGGCCCTCGGTCGACTGCTGATCGCACTCATCTTCGTCATGTCCGGCCTGTCGAAGATCGCTGCGCCCGCCCAGACAATTGCCTACATTCAGTCCTCTGGCGCGCCATTCGCCCCGGCCGCTTTCGCCGTCGCCGTCATCGTCGAGATGATTGGCGGGCTCGCGCTGCTGGTCGGTTTTCAGACCCGCCTGACTGCTACAGCGCTGGCAATTTTCACATTGGCCGCCGCCATCTTGTTCCACAACGACGTGGTCGACCAGAACCAGATGATTCATTTCCTGAAGAACATCGCGATCACGGGCGGGCTCCTCCAGGTGGTCGCGTTCGGTGCCGGCGCATTCAGTCTCGACAACCGGCGCAAGTCCATTTCGGTCCCAGCGTGAGCCTGCGCGATCGATCATCGCGGGGTGCGGGCCGATCCAAAAGCGTCGGCGAAGCTCGCACCCGCGCGACGGTGACGTGCTGTTTGAGTAACACGGCGTCCCACAAAATGCAGACGTGCAGTTTGTTCAGTTGTTGTTTTTGATGAGGAGGATTGCTCATGTCTCGTGCTTCCGTTCAAAACAGAGGTTCGGCCGCGGTGACCGGAGCCGGCAGCGGCTTAGGTCGCGACATTGCGCTGGGTCTTGCCGCGACGAACTACCGCGTGTTTGGAACAGCCCTTTCGGCGGACGAGGTCGCCGATCTCAAGCAGGCTTCCAACGGTAAGGTCAATCTAACAGTCTGCGATATGACGGACGAAGCCGCGGTCAACAGCTGGGCTCGCGAGATCGATAGTCAGTCAGAAGAAGGGCTTGATCTGCTGATCAACAACGCCGGGATCCTGACACCAGGGCCACTGGAAATGTTGCCGCTTGGCGCTATCCGTCGCGAATTCGAGGTCAACGTTTTCGGAGCTCTCTCGGTCATCAATGCGTTTCTGCCGACCTTACGGAAGGCGCGCGGCCGCATCGTTCAGCTCAGCACCTGGACGGCCAGCTTGCCGCTGCCATTCAACGGACCATCCGGCGCATCGAAAGCTGCAATGGAGGCGTTTGCCGCCGTCTATCGCGCAGAGCTTAAGCCGTTCGGTATCGATGTCGTGGTCGCCGCGGCCGGCAACATGAAGACTGGCGGGCCGGCCAAGACCGCCGCTGCGCTCAAGCGAATCGCCGACACCATGACTCCGGAGCAGCAGCGATTGTACGGGCAAACTTTCGGCACGTTTACGGACAAGCTGAATGGCATGCAGGAGAGCGGGCTGGAGTCAGCGGCGGCGGCAAAGCGCGTCATTGAGATCGCCGAGCAAGTGCCCGCACCGAGCAGGGCTGGCGTGGGCCAAGACGCCGAAGAAATACTACGCTTCGTTCGCGAACGCTCCGACGCCGAACAGGATGCCCGTCGCCTTCAAATCGTTGGCCTGCAGCAAGTTTGATCCGCTCGCCGGTGCGATATCGCAGCCGGCGCGACAGAAATCAAGGAGAGGAGCTAAGCCGTGCTCGTTCTTGTCGATCCCAAAGATGCACGCGCAATCAGGAACAAGGATAACATCCTTGGGATGTATGATCTGATGATCAATAAGGGGAAGCCAGAGGAAGCGGCAGCAAGGTTCATGGCGCCTGCTTACGTCCAGCATAATCCGCTCATTCCCGATGGCGCAAACTCTCTCGGAAAGTTCTTCGGTCAAGTTACCAGGGAGCGTGCGCGAGCCCGGGTCGACGTCCATAAGATCATCGCTGCTGGCGATTACGTCTGGTCGCACGTGAACTTTCTCAATCTGTTCAATGACGATCCGCAAGACACCGGGATCGCCGGGGTCGACATCTTCAGGATGGACGCCGACGGAAAAGCCATCGAGCATTGGGACGTGTTGCAGGTCGTCGGCACTTCAGACAGTGCAGCCAATTGGTATGGCCCGAATGTACTCGCTGCAAACCCGAACGGGATGTTTTGAAGCGGCCAGTTCGTCATGGGCAAACGAACTTGCTCGTCTTATGCAAAAAAATAGAGGAATCCGATGCCCGGAAAGTTCATTATCGCGAACGAGTTGCAGCTCAAGCTCGATGACTTTGGCACATCTAGGCGGCTCAGCGATCCGCTAAACACAGGAGCCAAGCAACTCACAGTAAGCGAGGTTAACTTCGATCCGGGCAGAGGACACAATTTCCACAAGCATCCCAATCAAGAAGAGATGGTGCTCGTCGTTGCGGGACAGGTCGAACAATGGGTCGATCGCGAGAAGCGAATCCTCCATCCTGGTGACTCCGCCTTCATTCCGGCCGATGTTGTGCACGCCTCATTCAATGCTAGTGACCAGCCGGCGAAGATCATCGCAATCCTTGGACCCTGTATCGGGCCTAACGGGTACGAGGTGGTCGATGTCGCCAACGACGCGCAGTGGAAGACGCTACTAAGGTAAAGAGTGGCGATACGCGAGATTACAACCCTACGATCCGCTTGAGCATCTTCAGCTTCGAGTCCGATCACAAGAGGGAAGGCAATTGCTGCTGGACCGCGCTTGCTTCCGATTTTCCGCGATATTGTTCGCCTAGCTCCGAGAGTAAGGTGGGCGCTACGCGCCAATTGTGGTGATCGAGTGGGGCAGATCTGAGGACCGGCAGCTTATGGGCGCAAAGCGGAATTCGGTGGAAACTGCGCTTTGAAAAGGGGCAGGCTGCTTCTCGGCCAAGATTGCTTCCGAGAAGAGGTGTTATCGGAAGCGATCGACCTGTAGCAAATTGCGTGGTGATTAAAAAAGAAGGGACCAGCCAGGAATAACCTATCAAACTGATAGGTGTTCATACGAGATTGAGCGAGTTGGCGAATTGATGAGCAAAATTGCACAAAGCTTACCAGTTCTGTCGTTTCTCACGGCCGAGATACTGAGTGCCTTCGCAAGGTTCAAGAGCCGTTCTCGGTGCGGTAGAATCGCAGGGAGTTAGCTGTAGCTTCGCCATGGCCGCCTAAAATCGGCGGCCGAACTTGTCCCCGCAGCAATGACGAGTGGAGAGGCCGAGAGGTGATACTGCTGATTTTTCTGATGATTTCGCTCCAGGCCCTTAAGCGTGCAACGCTTGCCGGTAATGATGCTGAGCTTGATCGCTCGGAAGTCTCCCGGGCCGCGCAAGACTGCAGCAACAGCTTGAGACCCGCTTTGGCTGACGTTGAGTGGAGTTGGAGGCTCGCCGAAAATCGCGGGTCGCAAATTGCGCTCAGCTTGAGCTTATGGCACGCGACCGCGCCCTGCTGAGCTAACAGCGCGCGCGGTCCCGCTGTTGTGGCGGGGCTACCGTCGATGACCTGCGGCAGGCCCGCGAGTTTGCTCGGCTGTTCTGTAAGCGCGAGGAGGCGATCGAAACGTGCGTCGAACACTGCGATGTTGCGGCGGGCGATTTGCTGATCCTGTATCGCGATGTTGTCGTGGTGTTGTCAATAGTCTTGCTCGTCAAGCGTACGCTGGACGGCCGGAAATCGGCAAGATCATTTGGGACTTTGAAGCGCACAAGGCGCTCGCGGTTGAGCATCGCCGGCGTGCAGACTGGCACACGGCGCAGCTCGCAGCCGCGCGGTTTCGGAGCCAAATGCATCAGATAGATGTCGCAGCCTTGCCACACTCTACACCAGATCGGGTGCGTTAATCGACGACATCAAGGATCGTGAGGCTACGGCGGACGTAACCGATCTCACGATATTGAAGGCCCCGACGTGCAATATCGTCGGGGCCTTTTTCATCGCCGGCGTTTGCGCCGATGCATTCGAGAAACTAGCCAACTCACGATTGTTCGCTTGCGCGGTGAATGATCGTGCATAGTTCGCGGCGATCCGTCATCCAGTTCGCGTAGCCGGTCAATCTGAACTTTGAGCCTCGCGGGTATTTCTTCGTCTCTGAAATACGCTTGCAATCTTTCACCGATCTCTCGGAGGATTGCACGTCTAAGCGCTTCGTCGATATGGCTTTGCATGGCGGAACCTCTTTGTTCCGGCTAAAATTCCGAACTCGCACCTCCTGGCCTGCCCTGTGATTGTCACCGTGCATAACAGCGGCGACGCTCTTCGAACGGGCAACGCCGTTGGTTTAGAAATGTTCACATAAGTTAATGTGAGAACCCGCAGATCAAGGCGAGTAACGATATCCCCCGGCTGCATGACGATCCTTGGGTGGATCGAGCCGGCAGTGATCCTGACCGGTCTCGATTTGCCTTTCGACAACCCCAATGCTTCAACGGCGCGAATGCAAATTTGGGCCGGGTCTTTGAGGCCGGTCTGCCCGATCTCGATGACCTTCTTAGCGATCAGCTCGGTAAGGGGATCGTTCCGATCCTTGACGCCGATGGTACGCGGGGCCTGCTCGTAAACTGCCGAAAGTCGAGCGACGTCTTCCGGCCCGACGGGTGAGTTTTGAAGTATTCGGTAGATAGCTACTGCTAGTCCCCAGTTGAGACCAGAATAGCACTAAGTCACTGGCGAAAAATTGCGATTTCGGAGCAAATTTAGTGGAAGTTATCCAACACTCGCTCCATCGCCGGATGCTGCCTGTTCTTCACCTTGATCCAGTGCTTAGACCTGCCGCCCTGATACGTTCGGTCGCGATGCTTGGACACCAGTCCTTCAAGCCCCAACTTGCAGGCAGCTCGAAACAGATCAGGCCCAAGCTCGCCACTCTCGAAAGGATTGACGAAGACACCGTCAGGACGACGCGCCAGCAGGCGCTCCAAATTCGCCTTCCGCATCGACAAGGGGAGCATGCGAAGGTCGTCACCGCTTTCGGCAAGAATATCGAAGGCGCAGTACTGCACCTGATCATCGTACTTGCGCGAATGCAGCGCGTTGAAATCGGAGACGCCATCAACGCCAAGCACGACGGCCTCGCCATCGAGCACAAAGTGCGTTTGGCGGATCTTGCGCGCGGCTTCCACGATCCATGGATAGCGGCTGGTCCAATTGTAGCCGCCGCGCGTGATCAGGCGCACGCGGTCGCCATCGCGCTCCAAGCGAAGGCGATAACCGTCGTATTTCACCTCATGGAGCCAATCGGGGCCGTCCGGGACCGCAGTGCCCTTCGGCATGTTCTGGCTAATCAAGCCGGACGATTATTTCGACGTTAGTTGGCGGCGTGAGAAGGGAGCAGGCCCCATCTTGCTCAATCTAATTCATGATGTGGACCTGTTGCGCTATCTCTGCGGCGAGATCGTTTCGGTGCAGGCGGCGCAATCCAACCGGCTACGCGGCAACGACGTCGAGGAGATCGCGGCAATCATTCTGCATTTCGCCTCCGCCGCGCTGGGAACGGTGAACGTTTCCGACATCATCCAATCGCCCTGGAGTTGGGAATTCACCACGGGCGAGAACCCGGCCTACAGCCACACGCAGGAGACGTGCTATCAGATCGGAGGGACGAAGGCCTCTCTGGCCATTCCGCAACTCGATCTGTGGCATCACCCGAGCAAGCCGAGCTGGTGGGCACCGATCGAGCGCGAACGACTGCGCTACGAGCCGGAGGATCCGCTGGGATTGCAGATTGCGAATTTCTGCGCGGTTGTGCGCGGCACTGCTGAGTCGGTGGTGAGCGGCCGGGAGGGGCTGAAAACGCTCAAGTTGATAGACGCGATCAAACGCGCGGCGGAATCCGGAGCTCGGGTATCAGTCTGATATCGGTGACTTCCATAAGGCATCGCTCTAAGTCGACAGCGGTCCTCATATTGAGAGCGCTGGCCTCGGATTCGCAGTGTGCAAGTTATCCTACTCTACCGCCGCCGGCTCTACGATCGCGCTTATCCCGCCGTTGGCGTGGTGAGGGCCGCAAGCTACTTTGCGCCCGAAGTAGACGGGATTGATTGCGAGGACACACAAACCTAGCGCGGTACTGCACGAGTTCATTCGGTACGACAATGTCGTACCGGGCTACATCGCGAGATCGTCGCAGCCAAACGCGCCACGCGCGCATGTGCTTGAAACGAAAGGAAGATGATTTAGACCTAAGGCTCTGATCGACTGTCGGCCCAAAAACCAGCTACCCCAGACGAGTTGATAAAGCGAATAACATCAATATGTTAGCGCATCGATTTTGCATTGCACCCATGATGGATTGGACCGGGACATCTCGAAAAGCAAAGCGCGATCAGCACTTAAGCCGCACCTTGATCGATCATGTCGTACCAAATGTAGTACTACCACTGGTTCGGAGCTCGACGAGCAAGCGTTGTCGCGCGTCGGCGTCCGTCTTGCGGCTAAAGCGTAGCGCGGCGTAGCTGCCCGCGGCGGCAGGTGATATGCGCCTGCGTCGCCGCGAGCAACGTTCTGCGGCGATCATTCTGCTCGGAGCTTAGTGGTGGGCGAAGGTGCTTAGCGAGGTTCAAGCAACTCGCCTGAGGCGCCAAAAAAAAAGAGGCGGTGCGCCGCCTAGGTCGTCAAAGCTGCCATTTCTTTTCTGGCGGCCTCGACTCTCGCATCAAGGTATTTGGCTAGATCCAGAAGGTGGATGCCTTTAGCGCATTTCTGGCTTGCTTCCATTCGCACCAGAGGGATCGTTATTTCACCGGCGCTGATCTTCTGCACCAGCTTAGTGGGATTCAGGTGTGAGAAGTAATCCCGACACACGTCTTCAATCGGGATGATGGCCTTACCTCCGTACTGCGCCATCAAAAGGAATGAAGTATTCATTGGGCCAGGTCTCAACCGATCGCTGTTCTATCTAACTTGAGAGTTTTCCGGCTTGTGAGATCTATTTCCGTCGTCGGCGGAGTTTGGCTGGCCTAGCGTAGTAAAAGGAGCGCTCGGCGCGTGCGGCTCTACAGGATATGGTCGACTGATTGGTACCGTGACCCCGATAGAGAATTCAATCGGTTGGTCGAGCGTATCGAGCGCCTTAGAGTTCCTGGATGAGAAACGTGCTTATCGCGGAGGAAGCGTGATCCAATCGACGAGTCCGGACGTCATGTAGACGATGGCGCCGCGGCGGGAGTCGGTTGCCATGAGGTAGTGACCGAGTTGCTGCCTGTAGGTCGCCCGATCGGCCTCGTTCGTCGCGATGTCGCTCTTCCAATCGAAAACGACCGTGCTGCCGTCTTTGTCCTGCGCAATTGCGTCCGCCCGTCCGGCAATCAGATAGTCGGAATCCGCGAGAGCGACGGCATGGATCGGGACCTCTGCGATGAGCCGGCCGCGAAAGCGCTTGATATCCGGAAGCTGAAGGGTCCTGAGGGCCGTGGTGGCAAGCTCGTCTGCATCGAGAGACGCGCCAGATTGAGAAAGTGAGAACAGTTCATCGCTCAATAGCTTCGCCCGAGAGGTCGCTGCGCTCTGGCTTTCCTCCAGCTCGCCGGTGATCAGCTCTTCCATCAATTTGTGCAGAAGAATGCCGCGGATCCGTCCACCCTCCAAAGCTGGATCCGGACGGAGCGGCCCCTCCTCGGCGGCTTCCGACGGAAGCTGTTCGGTGACCACGTCCGGATCTCCCTCGCTAGGCGTGATCCATCGGATCCGCGGCGCGGACTCAAGCTTTGATTGCTCTTCTGCGAATATCTCCAAGCTCTGGTGATTTGCGACGGCGGCTGGCGCGACGATCGGGATCCGAGGAAGGCGAGCGATGTTCAGCTCAGGGATTGTGTCCAATTTAAAATCCAAAAGCTTCGCCCAAGAGGCGTCGTTGCTCCAAGTGAAGTCGGGTATGACCAACAGCTCCATCGCCCGGGTGCATGCGACATAGAGGAGTCGTAGGTTCTCCTCCTTTTTTTCCGTTTCCTCGGCGAGCAAGGCTTCCCCGAGGCTGGGCGGCACGACCTGACCCAACGCCCAATGCAAGCTCTCATCGATCCGCCGATAGACGAACGTCTCGGCTCGCCGTGGCATCGACGCCCGATTGATTGGGATGACGACGGGCCATTCAAGGCCCTTGGAGCTATGAACTGTGACGATCTCGATCGATTGACCGTCGGCCTCGATCATGCCTTCCGGCGAGCCAGAGCCGCTGGACCATTCATCGTCGATGTCCCGAGCGAACTGAACGAAGCCGCGAACACCGTAGCTGCGCGCGCGTTCGACCAATCCGTCGATATTCGCGAGTGATCTCGTTGCCTGATCGGCGCTGCGGGCAGCCACGATGGCGCGTACGCGGAGCCTCTCGATCGCTTCGGCGAGAATCAGTGCTGGCGTTGTGCCGTGAACGCGACGGCGAAGGTCTCTAAGAACGAGAAGCACTTCCCGTGCTACGGGATGCCGGATGGACATCGGGTCGATTCTCAGCGAGAGCCTCTCGATCCCGTTGTCACCATCCGAGCTCGGGAGGTCGGCAGTTATGTCCAACAGCTCCTGCTCGGTCAGTCCGACCAGCGGGCCACGAAGAAAAGCTCCGAGCGCCAGCGTATCCCGCGTGTCCGCCAACGCGCGGATCAACGCCACCAAATCCTGCGCCTCTTGTCTCCTGTAGAGATTCTTACCCGCTTGGGAAGCGAACGGCAGACCTGCTTCCTCCAGTGCTCTTTCGTATCGCCAGAGGTCGGTCGAGACAGGAGCGAGAAGCGCTATGTCGCCGGGACTTAACCGCCTAGTTTCGCCGTCGTTGAGCTTCACCTCGACGTTTCCGATCAAGCGCGCGCAGACCTCGGCGATCACCCGCGCTTCCTCGTCGCGGGCGCCGTCGACCCGCGTCTCAGGAGGGAGTTGCACGGCGACCTTCGCCACGCACGGAAAGCCGCCGCCCACGTCGTTCCGCGTGCTCCGTAGGGCGACGTAGCCGGCCTCTTGCGAAGACATCCGCTCTTCGAAGCAGCGATTGACATGGTCCAGAATCTGACCGCGTGAGCGGAAGTTCGCGGTAACCCGCACGACATTGTTCGGAAATTGCGCCTCGATGGCTCGGCGGACCATGAGATATGTCGCAAGGTCAGCTCCGCGGAAGCGGTAGATCGCCTGTTTCGGATCTCCCACCAGGAACAGATGTCCGGGTTGCAGCTGCCGTTGGTGCCATGCGGGCGCATCCGTCGCTGTGCCACACAACAAGAAGATGATCTCCGCCTGAACCGGATCGGTATCCTGAAATTCGTCCACGAGCAGCCGCGAGAACCGCTCGCCGGCATTGTTTCGGACAAGAGGATAGTCGCGCAATACATCGCGACATGTGAACAACAGGTCGTCGAAGTCCAGAACCGCGGCCCGCCTTTTGAACGCCTCATATTCCGCCAGCACGTCGTCGAGTTCGACGGAGAACGTTCCGATAACCGCCGTGCCGATCCGGCCCATCAACGAACCATAGGCCTTGCGGCATCGCGCATAATGCTCCTCAGCCTGGTCGGCGAGGCGGTCGCCTGAGTCTCGGCCGGCGGCGCCCCGCCACAAGGAGCGTCGTCTATATTCGCGAAGATCGAAGGTATCCTTGCGCATGATCGGCAGCCATGCGGGGTGTGCAAGCTCCCACAACTGCTCGAAGTCGGGGAGGGGATCGAATCGACCGCGAAAGTGTGAAACTAGCGTCTCGAGAGCCACGATGTCTGGGTCGGCCTCGGGCGGCACGTCGACTTGATCGCACCAACGGCGGAATTCGCGAACGCTCTCTGCGAACTCGAGATCGGCGCTCGAATCGAGGTCGGATGGCAGGGGACGCGCCGATCGATAACGTCGGCGGAACTTGGCGAAACTCCGCAAGAGTCCTTCCGCGCCGGCAGGGTCTCTCCGCGCGATCGAGGCGATGGGATCCTGCACCGCAGGCGCCGGCTTGTCGAGCCGTTCGCGCCACCATCCGTCGAAGATCGCATCGAAGACGAAATCTGCCTGATCTCCGTCCAGGATTTCCGCTCCCGGATCGATGCCAGCTTCGACCGAATAGGTACGCAGCAAGTCGTGGCAAAAGCCGTGGATCGTCCCGCATGCCAATTCGTCCAGTCGACCGGACGCGGCGCGTAGCGCCTCGGTCTGATCCGCGGTCGGTCCATTGGGGACCCCTAACCTGAGCTCATCGGGAATCTTGCCGAGGAGGAGGCAGTCGAGATACCACGCGATGCGTTGTCGTAGTTCGCCGGCCGCAAGCTCGGTGAAGGTGATGGCAGCAATCGAGCGCGGACGCACACCCGCTGCGAGCAGCATTACCACGCGGCCCGCGAGAAGGGACGTCTTGCCGGTACCCGCAGCGGCCTCGACCAGCAGGCAAGATTGCAGTTCGGTCAAGGCCCGAAGACGTTCGACATCGTCGACGATGACCGTCATGGCGCGCTCCAGAAGCGTACGATACTTTCGGTGGCCTTGTTGTAGGCTATGAGCTTGCGCCTCTCGTATCCGGGCGACGCCGGTAGCGCCAATCGCAGCTCATTCGACTTGTCGAAGGAAAGCCGGCCGGGCGTGGCGACGCCGCGCCGGAGCATCCCGGCGGCGACGTTGATGAAGGCCGCGATCTGTTCGATCGCCGCGTCAAGATCTTGGAGTTTCAGAGCCAGTGTCTCGCCTCGGAGATAGAGCAACCGGGCGACGATCTGAGGATCGTCATTGAGCAACTGTCGGCAAGCAAGTCCGTACAGCGCGCGTTGCAGCTCGAAACCACCCTTGATCACGATGCGGTCGGCGTTCTTGGGAGCTTCGCCGGTTTTGTAGTCCGTCACACGAACCGCACTATTGTCGCTTCGGAGGTCCAGGCGATCGATGGTGCCGCGCAAGGTGATGGGAGTGTCGGGTACGGCGACCGGGATCCGAGGATCCCATGGCAGCTCCCGCTCGACGACGAAATCCGCGGGCTGCCCGAAAGGCACCTCGGTCCAACTCCGGGTTCCGGCGGCCGCGATCTCCTTCCGCAACAACCCAACCAAGGCCAGAGAAGCGGCGAAGTCGACCGTGTTGCTCCACAGCAGGGCCGGAGGCACGTGCCCTTCGAGCGGCCAGCTCTCGCGGACGGTGTGTGCTGCATCCCGCAGGGCACCTTCTATTTCCTCGTCCGACGCGCGCGCATATCCCGGCTGTGGTTCGAGCGAGTCGACTGTGCGGCGCAGCAGCTCATGCACCAGCTTGCCGAACTCATCTGGCGCGATCGTCAACGGCTGCTCGCGGTCTCGGGGTGTCTTCCAGCCGAGCGCGTAGCGCCAGACGAAACCTAGCGGGTCCCGCAACATTCTCTGCAAAGACGTCGGGGACTGAACGCGTCCGATCGCCTTCAGGACGACGGGATGGTCGGAGCCGAACTGGCCATCGTTCCGCGTGAGCTGCCCGAGGTGCCAGTTGCGCCAACATTGATCGGCCGACCTAATCCGATCGATCTTGGCCGCATCCTCGGGACGAGCCATGATGCGGTCGGCCTCGTTCCAAGCATGTTCAGGAATGCGCGCTCTCGAAAGCGGAGCTTCGGGCTGATCCTCAAGCAGCGGGCTTCGTCCCACTCGGCTGCCTTGCGCGGTTCGCCGGCCGCGCGACAGCGTGACGCTGCCCGACGCCGCTCCGAGGATGATTCGGAAATGTCTGCGATCGGCTTTCGCGACCGGGTCGACATCAACAACGTTGGCGGGAAGCACATGGTCGGGGATAATGGAATCGTCGCCGGAGCGTCGAGGCCAATGCCGATTCGTGAGCCCAAGCAAGCGGACATGGGCTCGTGGTGCAGCCGCCAAGTCGCGCGCCGAGCACCAGATGACGGAGTCGGCGGGGTCGTTCTCGGATTCGAAGCGCGTATTCTGTAATGAGAGCTCGATCGCTTCGGGCGGCGCGCGCCGCAAGGCCGACTGCCAGAGCTGTAGCGCCCGGCCGCGCAGAAAGAGACCAGCCGCCTCTCTCGCCGCCGAAATTCCCTGCACGAGCACCTCAACGAGAGGCAGGACCTCTTGGGTACGAGCCAAGGAAGGGTCCTTCTGCATGGTGGCGGTAATCGCGCGTCGCCAATCTTCGCTTCGGGCCAACGTCGCCCCCCGCGGAAGGGACGCCAGCCACTGTTGCGGAAGCTGGTCGAGGGAAATTTGCTGGCCTAGACACGTCGAAACAAGTCGTCGCATGCGCTGCTGGTTCAAGCCGTGGAGTAGGATATCGGCCAACGCCGCGCAACGCTGGCCGTCGCGCGTAGACAGGGCGGGCACGCCTTGCGGAAAATGCAGCCTCAGTCCAGCATCGTCGGCCAAAGCGCAGAAATGATCGTCCCAAGGCGTCGTCCCCGCCGAGACGATCGCGATTTCGTGGGGCTTCGCATCTCCCGATACGATGAGGTGCCGGGCCCAACGAAGGCTCTCGACCACCTCGTGGTGCGGATCGGCGCAGGAGACGACGGCGATTTCGCGTTGGCGGCCAGATCCTTCGCGCTGGACGACTGCCCCCGTGAACCATTCGGTTTCGGAGTGGAAGCTGGCATGCCACTCGACCGAAACCTCTTTCGAAAGAGCTTCCACCAAGGATCGCCAGACCGGAGCGACGAAGGAAGAGCCCTCGATGGTCACCGGGCCGATTACGCGCACTGCGTGACGAATCCGCGCCAGAGCAGCATCTCGCAGGCTACGCGGCGGCAGCATCGCGAACGGCAGATTCCTTCGGACTCGATCCTCGATCAGGGCCAAGTCGTTGAGGCGGACCTTCTCCGCGTGTGCTTCCGATCGAAGGTCGATGTCGGCATTCCAGACTTTGCGCAGGGTCCGCGCGATCGCTCGGGTCATGCCCGGCAGATGCCGTACTCCTTCAAGCTCGACGAAGCCGCCCGCTTCCAGAGCACCGTGGACGGCGCGGTCGAGATGTTCGGAAGAGATAGGCGACACAAAGCCGCCGGCCAGCCGGGCGGCGAGCATCGGTAGCGTCAAGATCTGACGTCCGCATACGCCGGCGCGCGCCGCTGCCGCACGCCGCATTTGAAGGGCGAGTGGGCCCTCTACCACTGAAGTGCGCATCTCAAGCATGTCGAACCGCGAATATCGTCCAATGTCATTGCGCGGGGGCCTTTTCTTGTCCTTTGACGCTCGGTTTTAGGTCGCGATCGGGCACGCTCAGCTTGATTTTTTAGCCTTAGAACGATCGCGCAGGCTAGCAATTTGAACCCAAATAGCTCGCGATTTGCACGTGTCACACGATCAAAGAACGCCGCGATAGCTTTCAAAGTATCTCACTGTATTTTAGGAAAAATACGCGTCTACTTAGGTTTTGATTTGAGATTTAGGGTCACCTTATTGCAGGCGCAACGCAGAGACTCGGGAATTGGTTTGGGCGAAGCGTAAAGCCACGAGCCGCAGTCGTCGCAGCGAAAGCATTCGAGCAGGCTCTTGAACGCGGCGATGACGGGTTCAAAATCCTTTTTACCGAAATTGGCCCATTCGTTGTAATGCACCGCCTTGTTGACGGCCCACTGTTCAACGCTGCGTGCGCCGTTTGACTCGGATAGCGCCGTCTTGCGCCTAAGAGCCTCTTCCTTTGCCGCGGTATTGCCCCAGGATTGGGCGGCATCCGCAGCTTTGCCGCAGAGTTCTTTCATGCGAACCAGAACGCTCGGCAGGAGTTCACCGAGCTCGTAATTTCCATCGCTGCGGAACGCAGGCCGGGCCGCCAGCTGGTCTGCCAGGTGCCGAGACGCATATTCAAGATGATGCCGCAATCCATGGGCGGCAGTTTCGACCTTGCCGCGCGAAAGTGCGGCCGCGATTTCGTCCCAGATTTCTTCATTTGACTCAACAAGCGGCCCTGTATCAACGGTCCAGCTGTGAAATGCGAGCGATGTCTTGTTGGTGACCAGGCCAGCCGAGCGCATCTGCTCCGCCCAAAGGCGGTCATGAGTCGTAATTATGAACTGGGTATTGGGGAAATACGATTTTAGCAGCTTGCAGAATTGATAGCGATGTCCGGAATCGACGGACATGACCACGTCGTCGAGCAATGCAAGCGTGAAGCGATCGCCGAAAAGACGCTTCATGAGTGCCAGATAAAGGCACACGCCCATCCCGTCCTGATGGCCCTCACTGTGATAGGCACCCGGCGGAAACAGGCCGCGCTCGTAAAAATTGACGTTGAAATCCAGCTTGCCCTCGCTTGGGCTGAGCTTCGCCGTGAACTTCACTTCGTCGTCTTCGTTGACTGCCTTATAGTA
Organism: Bradyrhizobium sp. UFLA05-153; assembly: GCF_054185185.1. NCBI lineage: Bacteria > Pseudomonadati > Pseudomonadota > Alphaproteobacteria > Hyphomicrobiales > Nitrobacteraceae > Bradyrhizobium > Bradyrhizobium sp. UFLA05-153. The sequence goes on along the minus strand of NZ_JBBIAM010000002.1, from coordinate 192,866 downwards.
AGTGCTGAAGTCCTTCTCGACGCTGTCATAGAGCGCATTGAGTTCGATCTCCATGACATCGCAGTAGGCGTCATAAGCGGCTTTGCCGAGTCTGGCTGCTTTTTGGGCTGCGGTGCCTTTACGCATCGCCTCGCGATAATCATCGAGCCGCAACTGTGCCGTCGTAAGAAAGGTATGCGCGTCGACATGCGCTGTCTGGTCGGGTTTCGCGTCCACGGCGGCCTTAATAACAACGAGCATTGTTGCGAGCTGACCCGGTAGACCATGCCACCCCCGTTCAAGCCGTGATTTCATGCCGACAAGGCCCTGCAGGTCGGAGACACCACCTTTGAAGGTCTCGAGATCCTGCGACCAGCGATCGAGCAGCAGGCGGGCGGCATCATTGTGCTCGGCTGCGATTTTGACAACTGGCGCAATGAGCCCGCCCAGCCGTGTGCTGTACTGTGCGAGCGTTGAACCAGCGCCGAGCATCTCAGCCTGAAGCTTGGCGGCTTCTCCAGATTTCGACAGCTTCGTTTCCAGATGCTTGCGTAGATGATCTTCATCATCCCAGGAGCGATCACAGAGTGGACACTCGGCGCCGTCCAACAGTTCAAGCCCCTTCTCGATCAGAGCGCGGCGCTGAAACGCATCCAGGAGCGAGGGATCGGCTTCAAGACGGGCGATTGCTGCCAGAATGACTGTGGCGGGTTCTGCGCCGGCAGGCCCAATCTTCTCCAAAGCGCCGGAAAGGGCTTCAAGATCGCGCAACTGGGATGCCTTGTTGAACTCTGGCAGTTTATCGCCGCCGGACAGTCCCGCATCGAGCTTAGTATCCGCCGCAAGTGTAGCGATCTCCGGCAGCCCGAGAACCTTTCGCCGCGCATTGACCGCGCTGAGGAGGTCAAGCGCGCGGAATTCCGCAATCTGCAGGTGCCGCTGCAGCGTGTTCCGACTGGTATCAACCTGTATCGCCGCGAGCTTTTGTGCGGATTGAAGTCTGTTGGCCGCGGTGTTCAGGGCTGCGCGCGTCTGGCCGATCTCGTCAAGCTTCAAGATCGTCTGAATTTCTTCTGACCGTTTGGTGGGTTCGATCAGGATGAAGCGCAGAATGTCGCGGCGCGACAGCGTGATTTCGGGATGCTCGGCGATTTCGTCGAAAGCCGCCCGGATATCAGGTTCGTTGGGATTGATCGTCGGCTTTTTTGGAGCGGAAACTTTGCGAGTGATGGTCGCCGTCTTCCCAAGTTCCTGGAAATGAACGGTCAGGCTGACGAAGGCCGCGTCCGGAAATTTGGCCTTATCGACATGGGGCCCATGCTCGGCCACGGACAGGCCCTTGGTGCCCGCACCGGTCAGACGACTCATCTTGCCTGTGAGCGCGAATTCGATTGCATCGATCACGCCGCTCTTACCAGATCCATTTGGGCCGGATACCGAGAACGTATCCTTGCCGAACGTGATATCCAGCTTACGGATCCCACGTACCTCTTCGATATGGGCGCTCTCGAGCTTGATCATTCGATGTCACCGGCGTCATCAGAAGCGAACACCGTGGCGAAATCGTCAGCCTTAGGCTTCTTATCGGCCGCCAACAGATCGGTAATCTGCTCGATCTTTTTTGAATCGAAGTCCTCGTCCTCGGCCAATTTGGCGAGGAACTTGTCTGCAATCGTCTTCTGCAACGTGCTCATGAGCCAATCTCGGCGATTCGTAGGTTGCTGTTGAAAGGATAGTAACCTGCGCGGCGATGCAGCATAAGGCGACCAAGTCAACATGGATGATCATGCCGCTGACAGGCGGCGCGCCGGTTGTCGGTTTTGCCTGTCACGCCGCCAGCCCGGGCGGGTCTTCCTTGATACCGCGGGCAACGATCCGGAGCGCCCCATCCGGAAGCGGCCGCTGCAGCTTTAGTGCCTCGTCTCCAGTGGCGGTCATCCAGGTCTCGACTTCGTCCGGGGTCGTCAGGATCACCGGCATCGCCTTCGGGTGGATGGCGCCGACCTCTGCATTAGGCTCCGTCGTGAGGAACGCGTAGAGGTCGTTGGTGGTCTCGCCTTCCTTGACCTTCCGGACCGACGTCCAGTTGGTCCAGATGCCAGCGAAGCAGGCGAGGGGCCGGGTCTCGTCGAGCGCGAACCAGATGTCGCCTTCGGCCTTGTTGAACTCGCTGAAGGAGTTGAACGGCACTACACAGCGATTTTCGACGTCGAGCCAGCGGGCCCAGTGTTTGCTCTTGACGTTGCGGATGTTGGTCGTGCCGCCGTCCGGCTCCATTCTGAGCAATTCCTTGAAATCGACCGTCTTGCCCTTGGCCTGCAGCTTTTCGGCTCGTTTCTTGGTGGCGTCCATCAGTGCCTTTGATGACGATGGCATCCCCCATCGCGCCGTGCCGAGCTCGCGGCCGTCGGCTCCGTTCCGCACGATCGGTGCTTTGTAGTCGGGAAACACGCCGGGCATCGGCGCCAGATTGCCGACGTATCGGTTTACGACGCGAAACAGCGCGCTAATGGCAGCTTGGTCTGTCGTGATCGAATAGAGATTGCACATTAGTCAGGCTTCGGTTCGAGGGTGGCGAGGCTGCCAAGTCAGTTGTACCAGAGTCGCAGACGGACGCCGGCCCGCCTTGGCGCATTTGCGGCAGCGCAGCCGGCTGGCGAGATCATGCACGAAGGTGGTCGGCGGATGTTTCATCGCCGCAAGGTCGACATCGCTCGGCGTCTTGCAGCGCGCGCACCTGATCTCGAGCCAAGGGAAGCCTCCGTTCACGGCCTGGTCGATGGTGGGCGAGGGATCAATCGGTTCGCCGTCGCTCCACATCCGCTCGTTCCAGCTTTCGCAAAGCAGCCTGTCAGCTTGCTGGATCATGGCCTCGCCCTTGGCCCGCATCTCCGACGATTGAGCGGCCAGCATGTTGGCCATCGCACGTGCCTTGCCGAGCTCTTTCGCCAGAGCCTTGCGATCGCCGCCCGACAGGGGCGTAGGGTGATACTTCGGGGCCATCCGGACATCCAGGCGCTAAGAGATCGGATCGGCAATTCGGAGCGGTTACAGCGTCTCGAACGCCGGCCAGCACCCGTCTTCTTCATGCCTGCCGGTGCGTTGCTGGCAGGTGTTGTCGAGCAACCGCTGCGCCACGTCCTTCCAAAGCGCGTTCTCGCCATACAATCGGACCGCATCGGCCTTCTGGATTTCCACGGTCCGCTCGCAGCGGCGGCACGAGATACGCAGCACGTGGCGTTGAATCTCGGAAAGACGCCGCTGCCGCTTTTGAGCTCCACTCTCGTCGGCGCGAGGGTCTTTCAGGACCGATTCCCAATATTCCGCCGGGAGCGGCGCATCCGGAGCCGCCGCGGAGGGGCCCGGTCTTCGGGCAGCTTCAGCGGCCAGTTTTTGCATCTGCTTTGGGGTCGGCATGCGCCAGCTCGCGGGTCGATCGGTCATTCCGAAGTAGAACATAACAAGAACAAATGTCGAGTCCGCTCCGAGCCTCATCCTGAAAAAATTCATCCTTTTTGGAGAGGCGCGGTGTCGGAACCAAGCCGGGCCGTTCGTCTTGAATCCGGTGTCAGTAATGGAGTTCCCCCGCGATGGCCCCCCGCGCTAACTGGAAAGGCTTCCTGCGTCTTTCCCTCGTCACCTGTCCGGTAGCGCTCTATCCGGCCACGTCGGAATCCGAAAAGATCTCGTTCAACCAGCTCAACCGAAAGACCGGCCATCGCATCAAGTACGCCAAGGTGGACGCTGATACCGGTGAGGAGGTCGACAACGAAGACATCGTCAAGGGCTACAAGGTCGACACCGACACGTTCATAGAGGTGACGAAGGAAGAGCTCGAGAATGTCGCGCTGGAATCGACGCGAACGATCGAGATCGACGAGTTCGTCGACCGCAGCGAGATCGACCCACGCTACCTGATCCGCCCTTACTACCTGACTCCAGATGGCAAAGTCGGGCACGACGCCTTCGCCGTCATCCGCGAAACCATCCGCGAAATGAACAAGGTCGCGATCGGTCGCGTGGTGCTGACCAATCGCGAGCACATCATCGCGCTGGAGCCGCTGGACAAGGGGCTGATGGGGACCCTGCTGCGCTATCCCTACGAAGTCCGGTCCGCCGACGAGTATTTCAACGATATCCAGGACGTCAAAGTCACCAAGGATATGCTTGATCTCGCCAAGCACATCGTCAATCAGAAGGCGGGTCACTTCGAGCCGGACAAGTTTGAAGACCAGTACGAAACCGCCCTCATCGATCTCATTAACCAGAAGCGCGCCGGTAAACCCATCACCGCGAAAGCGCGTCCCCGCGGCGAGAACGTGGTGGACCTGATGGACGCGCTGCGTAAGAGCATTGGAAGAGACGCGACGGCCGCGACAGAGGCACCCAAGAGGCCAGGCAAAAAGCCGCGCAAGCCGGCGGCCGGGCAGAAGGAAATGCTGATGCCGATCGCGGGCAAAAAGCCGGCGAAAGAGGCCGCGGCGAAGAAGCCGGCGGCCAAGCCGCAGCGGAAATCGGCTTAGGTGTCGTGAAGCATCCGGTGACGCCGGACGGCCACTACTTCGTCGTCCGCGGCCGGCTCTGGCGGTTGGCAATTCCTAATCTCGACGAGGTTTTACAAAAGGCGGTACAACGGGGGCCCGCTGCGCTACCGGCCTGTTTCGAACGATCTTTGCTGTGCATCAGCCGGTCATCGCGCCTCAGTGCTCCTCGCCCGCTCAGCTTTGGATTGCTCTACAAAAATGGAGCGATATGGCTGCGGTAAAGATTCCCAGGAGATCGACCTTGAGCGCGGGCATTCTCGCATACCGCAAGGCCGCTCGTGGGCTCGAGGTTCTGCTCGTTCATCCCGGCGGTCCGTTCTGGCGGAAGAGGGATGATGGCGCCTGGTCCATTCCAAAGGGCGAAATCGATGCCAATGATCCTCCGGAAGACGTCGCACGACGCGAGTTTGCCGAAGAACTCGGCCCGAGCGCTTCGATTGGTCCACTCCAGGCGCTGGGGGAAGTCCGACAGCAAGGAGGGAAGCGCGTCATCGCATTCGCCGGCGAGGGCCACTTTGACCCCGCGGCGTTGATCAGCAATACCTTCGATATCGAATGGCCGCCTCGAAGCGGTCGACGGCAGAGCTTTCCCGAAGTCGACCGCGCGGAATGGTTTGATATCGAGCTCGCGCGGACCAAGATGCTGTCCGCTCAAGCTGAGTTTCTCGATCGTCTTTTGGCGATCGCGGTTGAGAGCGCCGGGAAATGATGTTCAGGATTGGAATCATTTCGGACACGCACGGTCTGTTGAGGCCCGAGGCGGAACGAGGCCTGACGGGCGTCGATCACATCATCCATGCCGGTGACATCGGACGCCCCGAGATCGTTGACGCGCTTCGCCGCATCGCGCCCGTCACGGCCATTCGTGGAAACGTGGACAGTGGCGAGTGGGCCCGCGAATACCCCGACACGAAATTCGTACGCTTGGCGGGAAAGTCGATCTATGTTCTGCATGACCTGAATTCGCTGCAGGCCGATCCCGGCGCCGGTATCGACGTCATCGTCTCCGGGCATTCCCACGTGCCGAAGATCGACACGATCGGTGGCGTTCTCTATCTGAACCCCGGCAGCGCGGGACCCCGGCGTTTCAAGCTGCCGATCACGCTTGCGACGCTCGAAATCACGCGTGCGGGCGTGCGACCGGAGATTCACGACCTTGGAGGCGGTTGAGCGCACCACGGCGCAGGGAATTCACAGCGAAGGAGGCGAATGCGTTAGTTCGTTCCGTTTGCCCGTTACGCCCGAAGGGAAGCGCTATTTGCGCGGACGTTCTCGCTCGCGGACGACATCCTTCGCCCGCTTGTCGGACCTGAGCCCGAGGTAGACGGGCTGGCGCAGTTCGCCCTTACTCGTCCACTCCGCGAATTTGACCTCGGCAACCAACGAGGGCTTGACCCAGGTCGTGGCCGCCTCGTCCTTCACTTTGGCTGGGAAGGGTGATTTGGGGGTCGTCAGCTTTACGAGCTTGGCATGGAGGTCCTCCAGGACCTTGTGGCTGAATCCAGTGCCGACATGTCCGATATAGCGCCATGTGTCGTCTCCCCGCACGGCGAGGACCAGGGCGCCGAAGAACGGCCTGGTGCGCCTGGGCTCTGTGAAGCCCGCGATCACCACTTCCTGCCGCTTTGCTGTCTTGATTTTCAGCCAATCCGGGGTCCGGCTTCCGGACCAATACGCGCTGTCGGCGCGTTTCGCCATGATGCCTTCCAGACCCTTCCGCTCGGCCTCGGCGAAGAATTTCTTGCCGTTCGCTTTGCGGTGTCGGCTGAAGGCGATCAGCCGGTGGCTCGGCAGGATCACTTTCAGCCGCTCCTTGCGCTTGAGAAGAGACTGTTTGCGCAAGTCAACTGCGTCCTCAAACATGAGATCGAAGGCGCAATACACAAGCTTCGCTTCATGACGCAGCGCGTTTTGCAGCAGCTGGAAATGCGAGACGCCGTCGTTTCCGATCGCAACAAGCTCGCCGTCGATTACGGCGTCGCCCTTCACGCCCTCCAGCGCTTTGGCGACCTCGATATAGCTGCCGCTGATGATCTTGCCGTTGCGGCTGTAGAGTGCAACCTTGCCCCGCCGGATCTCCGCGATCATCCGGAAGCCATCGTACTTGTCCTCGAAAACCCAGCCGGGGTCGTCGAACGGCGCGTCGGTGAGCGTCGCGAGCATTGGCTGCAAGCGCTTGGGCAGGGTCGACGTCCGGCTCATTCAAGGGCCAATCCTTCAGAGCGTGTTGCGTAATGCAGGGACGTCCTTCAAGAATGAAGGAACGCTCAAAGCCATGGCATGTTCCGTCAGACGCCGCGGCAAATCCCAGAGTGCGCGACGTTAACTACAAACGGGAAGGCCTGATCAGACCGATGGCGAGAAAACTGAAAACCTACCAGACTTCGCTGGGCTTCTTCGATCTGGCGATAGCCGCTCCTTCCATGAAGGCGGCTCTGGAAGCGTGGGGCGCAGACAGCAATCTCTTTCATCAGGGCGCGGCGAAGGAAAGCGATGATCCGGACGTCATCGCCGCAACCATGGCAAAGCCTGGCGTCGTTCTCAGGCGCCCGGTCGGATCCGACGGATCTTTCAAAGAACATGCCGAACTGCCCACCGATCTTGGCGACGGCAGACCGACGAAAGCTGTCCGCACGTCGAAAGGCTCGAGGACGAAAAAGCCTTCCTCTCGCCCCGTGGACAGCTGCGGAGCGAAAGGCCGCGTTGGAGTACCAACGGGAAGAGAGGCGTCGCGAGCTTGAACGAGCGAGAGAGGAGGCCGCCCGGCAGAAGGAGCGTGAACGCCGTCAGCAGGCGGTCGACAAGGCGCAGGCTGCGTTGGACAAGGCCGAGCAGGAGCACGCGAAACGGGCCTCAGCCATCCAGGCTGAAGTCGAGGCTCTTGAGAAGAAATCGCGGGCCGAAGAAACCCGCTGGCAGAAGGAGAAGGATCGATTGGAAACTGCGCTGCGGCGCGCGCGAAGTTAGAAGCTAGTCAGCCATCGGTCTAGCATTGCCCTCGTCGCGCCTCTACCTTTCTACGACGCTCCAAAGATCACATTGCTCAATGCGGCTCTGCGTGATGTTGCATAGGCCAGTATTGAAGTTGAACTCGCGATTGGCGGAGGCGAAAGACAAAAGATTCGGAAGAATGACCTCCGAACGGCGCAGAACTATCCGGAGGTCAATGGTTCGCAGTTTAGAGCGCGGGGTTAGAAGAAGCTGGACTGGATTCTCGATCTTCCGGCAGCGGTCTCAGGGATCCTTCCAGGAGACGCCGAACTCGCGGCGATCGGAGTGGATCGTCGAAGACTGTCGAGTACGGTGGGCGCGGCGAAGTTTGCGCGAACTTTGTCATCCACCGGATCGATACGGTTCAGCACGTCTCGGGGTAATCCGATGTCACCCATTGCAACCCTCCTTCTTAGGCGGCCAGAACCCTCGACGTCGAGCAGAGACGGTTCGGTTTACCTCCGGGAGGATTGCGTGGACCACCGTCGAGTTCGCACAGTGCCTCGAGGATATCGTCGATGGTTACTGGCGCTTTCAGTCCCGGCGGTGCCCGCAAGGACGGGCAGGAGGCGATGGCCGATGCGTCGGACGCCCAGGATGCCAAAATGGCGCGTTTCTCCGAGGTCGACAGCGAAGGGTCGGCCAGCACATCCCTCGGATGGTCGAACACAGTCCCGGGATGCAGCAGAGCGTTGAAGTCGATGACGTTGTCGTCGGAAGCGGTCGTCGGCCGCATGGTATCCTCCATTCCGTAGACGAAGTTGGATGCCGCGCGTCGGCTGACGCGCGGCGTTGCTCGATGGGGTTGAATTAGGCCGCTTTGGCCTCGATCTGTTGGACGTTGCCTGAAGACGTTGCGCCGGCAATCGCGATGCGGCGCGGCTTCATGGCCTCCGGGATTTCCCGAACCAATTCGATCTTCAGCAAGCCGTTGTCGAACGTTGCGCCCTTGACCTGGACGTAGTCCGCCAAGTTGAACTGGCGTTTGAAATGGCGCGTCGAGATCCCCCTGTAGAGAAACTCGCGCTCGGCCTTCTCGGTCTTGCCGCCCTCGATCGTGACGACATTCTGCTCAGCCGTGATGGAGACTTCGTCGGGCGAGAAGCCCGCTACCGCCAGCGTGATCTGGTAGCGGTCTTCGGCCAACCGCTCGATATTGTAGGGGGGATAACTTTCCTCGGTAGCCCGCTGGGCCGTCTCGGCAAGGTCGAACAGGCGATCGAAGCCGATTGTCGACCGGAACAGGGGCGAGAAGTCATAAGTGCGCATAGCCAAATCCTCCAAAGAGCAAGATGGGTATGAGGCACCGGACACGACCGGTGCCCGTCTCAGTCCGAGGCCCCGGAGGGCACCTCGAACGCCACCCGAAGGTGACGCCAAAAAAATTAGCAAAACCGGTTTTGGTTTCAAGAGGGGAGGCAAAAAAATCGTCGGGTGAGGGGTCAGGCGATCCCGGTCAAGTCGCGCAACGTCGAGATGAGTTGGGCACCACTATACGGTTTTGGGATGAAAACGCTGCCCGCCGGCAGATCCTCGTCCGCACATGACCGGACGTCGCGACTATCTTGATCAGCGGTCAACGGTCCCGGGCGAACCGGGCGAGCTTTAGCCATGTTCTACTTCCAGATTGAGCCGAATTGTCGCGAGAAGGCGCTGCCTGATTACAGGTCCTCGCGTAATCCTCGAAAGAAGGGGTGCCGGACCTTTCCCTCGGCAGACTTCGCGCGGTACTCGATCTCGGCCAGAAGCTTGGGTTCAACCCAGATGCCCTTGTGGTTGATGCGCTTGGCATAGGGCTGGGTCTTTCGGATGAGAGGCTTAAGCCGCTTCTGCAGGTCGGCGGCCGAGACCTTGTCGAAGCCGTGGTCGACTTTGCCGGCGTAGACCAGATCGTCGCCTTTGCGCCGGCCGACATAGAGTCCGTCCCACTTCGTGCCATCGAGTGCGAAACCGGCAATGGTCAACGTCTCCCGCTGCACGCAGGTCTTCTTGACCCAGTCGTTCGTGCGTCCCTTCGGATAGGCACCGTCCCGTACCTTCGAGACAACGCCTTCGAGGCCGAGCTTGCAGGCGTGCGCGAACATCTCGCGGCCCTCTATCTCGAAACTTTCGCTGAACTGGATGTCGGTGCCATTGAGGATCTTCTTGAGCTCAGTCTTGCGCTGAAAGAGCGGGAGTTTCCGGAGATCGCGGCCGTTCAGATAAAGCAGATCGAACGCCACCAGCACGATGCTTGTCGACTTGCCCTTGAGCTCGTTCTGCAGGACCGAGAAATCGGTCGTGCCGTCGGCGGCCGGTACCACGATTTCGCCGTCTACCACGGCCGAGGTCGCCTTGATCCGCCAGACGTCATGGGCAACCTTCTTGAAACGGTGCGTCCAATCGTGGCCGCGGCGGGTGAAGATCGTCGCCGCCTCGTTGGCCAGATGGACCTGAACACGATAGCCGTCGAATTTGATTTCATGAATCCAGCGGGCCCCTGACGGCACCTTGTCGATCGAGGATGCCAGAGCGGGCTCGACGAAGCCTGGCAGGGGCGCCTTGACGCCGATCGCCTCGGGCTTTTTACGCTGAAACGCCACTGAAGAACTCCACGCTACAACCGATTCAAATTGGCACAGTTCGAATCGTTCCGGAACCTCAGAATCCCCTTCGCGTTGCTTGGATGTCATAACAGGAGGCACCCATGGCGGTAGCGAAGAAGACGAAGACGGCGCGCGGGCGAAAACAGGATCGGGCGCGGGTGGCCGGCGGGCAGAACTATGAAGTGCAGTACGAGGCAAAGAAGACCGGAAAGTCGGCGCCGGCGGTGAAAAAGGCCGTCAAAAAGGTCGGCAATGCGCGCAAGCGCGTGGAGAAAAAGCTGGGCCGCTGAAATGGGAAGGCCGGGCTGGCGTTGAGGCTCGGCACGGCCTTCTAGTCCGGGGGGCATTCCGGGCAGGTATCACCGATCGAGTTTAGCACGTCGCGAACCTCGGCCGCCGCTGCATCAGGGGTGACGCCTGCAGGCGGGTCTCCACGGGCGATATCAAGGGCCCGCTCCCGTGCATTGTGGATCGGCGCGATCTTGCATCCAACCGTGTTCTTCGCACTCGCGGATGGCGCCCGCTTCCTGGAGCACCTTGATCGCCCATCCACGCAGCGTCCGTATCGCTGGCCTTCGTTCACGCGTCATCAGCATTGAAATAACTCCTGCTACGACGAATCGCGATGTGCGTCATTCGTTCCCTAGTTAGCACGGGCTGGGATTTGTAATGACGAGAGGGCAAGGTTTGGCGTGCAATGCGCGACCGAGCCACGGCATTCGAAAAGCTGCAAAACTCTTCCCGATGCTTCAGGTCCGAGCCTTTGACGCGCAGACCGAAGCACGAGAGGAGGTCGCAGATTCCCTCGTCTTGGATTTCCTGGCTTTCCGTTAGGGCGCGTGCGGCTTCGCCGCACCGGGCTCTCGTGAACCGAGCCGCTTTGCGTCTCGGCCATCCGGCTCCGATCCCTCGCGCAGAGACGGCGGAGCTCCTCGCCGGGGGCACTCGGGAAAGGGGCTCGCCTTCGGCGATCGCTATCACTGCCCCTGTCCCGGGTGCCGCTGTTAACCGGTCTCGTCGCTGCACTCGGACCCGCGTGACCCTTCGGGTCGCTATGCTCACGCTCTCCGGGTGCCATTTCAGTGGGACGATGCGCCATTGGCGCACGCCTGATCAGGGCCTGCGGCCCTAAGCAGTCAAGGCCACGTCCCATGAAGAAATGGGACGCAAGGTGGGTCGCTCCGCAGATTGCGGCGGGGCGTCACGCGTCGTCGTTTCCGCGCAAGAGGCTAAGAGCAAGAGAGCTGAATGGGGTTTGTCGTGACGGGTCACAGGCTGCGAGAGAGGCTCGCGGCGCCCGTCGCGGAGACCCGCGATGTCCAGACATTATCCTCGCGCACACTCCGGTGAGGACCGGGCGAGCCTTTATGATGAAATCACCAAAAAGATCATCGGCGAACTTGAGGCCGGCCGACTCCCGTGGGTGCAGCCTTGGGGCACCGCGGCGACGGCGTGCTTGGCAATGCCGAAAAGCGCCGCGACTGGCCGCCAATACAGCGGCATCAATATTCTGATCCTCTGGGGGGCTGCCACCGAGCGAGCATTCACAGGTCAGAGCTGGCTTACCTTCCGCCAGGCGCTGTCGCTCGGTGGTCACGTCCGCAAGGGCGAGCGCGGGACTACTGTTGTTTATGCGGACCGCTTTGTACCGGTCGACGAAAAGCGGCGCGCGAGCGAAACGGGCGACGAAGCGCAGGCCATCCCATTCCTCAAGCGCTTCACTGTCTTTAATACTGATCAATGCGACGATCTGCCTTCGGGGATCACGACGACGGTGCCGCCTCCGCCGCCAGGCCTGATCGAGCCGCGTGTCGAACAGCTCATCAAGGCGACCGGCATCAACTTCCGCATGGGCGGCAACCGCGCATTCTATGCGCCGGCAGAAGACTATGTGCAGGTGCCTCCACCACAAGCCTATTTTGAGCCGATCAATTGGCATCGAACCGCCTTGCATGAGCTGGCGCATGCCAGCGGCCATCAGTCACGTCTCAACCGTGACTTGTCAGGCGGTTACGGTACCAAGAAGTACGCCTTCGAGGAGCTCATCGCAGAGATATCGTCTGCGTTCAGTTGCGCGTCGCTCGGTATCGTACCGACGGTGCGACATGCCGACTATATCGGCTCCTGGCTCGAGGTGCTTCGCGAGGACAATCGCGCGATCGTGCGAGCTGCCTCTCAAGCCAGCAAGGTCGCGGATTATCTGCTTGGCTTTCTGCCGGAGTCCGTTGTTGACGTGACGACCGAGAGAGCGGAGCAGGAGGCAGCGTGAAGATCTCGCCAGTCGCTTCGGAAACGAGAGTGAGAGGGGAGATGCGGTTTTCGCGACGGGTTGGAGGCCGAGAGAGAGGCTCCCGGCCGCCCGTCGTGGAGATCAGACATGACGAAGGCTGTCCAAAAGATCACCCTGTCGCCCTCGCGGGACATTCCGTTCAACAAGCTGGTGCTTAGCCAATCCAACGTGCGGCGCGTGAAAGCGGGCGTTTCGATCGAGCAGCTCGCCGAGAGTATCGCGCAGCGTACGCTCCTGCAAAGTCTCAATGTCCGGGCGGTTGTGGACTCGGAAGGTAATGAGACCGGCATGTTCGAGGTACCGGCCGGTGGCCGGCGTTATCGCGCGCTGGAACTTCTCGTCAAGCAGAAGCGCATGGCGAAGACGCAGGCCGTTCCGTGTGTCGTGCACGGCGCAGGTGACCGAGGCGGTATATGACACTCCTACGGGACGGACTCGGCTCATTCCGCAGGGAGCACGGCTGATAGGTGCTTACGATAGTCAAGTCGCATTTGGGCAGTCGCGCGTGCTTCTGGTCTGGACCAGGTTGATCATGCCGAACGGCCGGTCCATCGTGCTGGAGCGGCAGCCGGGTGCCGACGCCGCAGGTTACTCAGGCCTCGAGGACGAAGTCGACAATCATTGGAAGGAATTGTTGAGCGCGGCTGCGCTCTCAACCCTGCTTGCGGTTGGGACCGAGGTGAATTCCGGGAGCGACGTCAACAACAGCAACAGCGGCATCATCCAGGCTTTGCGGCGTGGGGCTGGCGACTCCGCAAATCAAGTCGGGCAACAGCTTGTCCGGCGTAGCCTCAACATCCAGCCGACGCTGACGATCCGACCGGGATTTCCGGTGCGGGTCATCGTCAGTCGCGATCTCGTGCTCGAACCGTATGGGGGCTAGCAGCATGGTCAAACTCAAACTCGGGGCACTTACCGACGACAAGCCGGTCAAGGTCACACATGAGCTGCCGGCGAGCGTACACCGAGACCTGGTCGCCTATGCCGAGTTACTTGCGCGCGAGAGTGGTCAGCCCGTCGGCGATCCGGTCAAGCTGATCGTCCCCATGTTAGTGCGGTTCATGGCAACGGATCGGGGTTTTGCAAAGCTTCGCCGCACATCAAGTGACCGTACATCGTGAGGGGTAGCGCTCTGAAAGAAGTCGCAGGTTGTCATCCTGCCAACCGGCAGAGTAGCTCAATACGCTCGGCCCGGTGCATGCTAATTCCGGTCCCCATGTTAACAAGACTCTTGTCCACGCAGTGCCTTGATATCAGTAACTCAGCCCTGCGCTTGTCAGTAAATCACCAGGCAAAGTGTAGTGCGGGACTGGCGGGGAACCTGGCGATGACGAGTGTGGGCGAGGCTAGTCTTTGCGCCCAAGTTCAGGTTTTCGTCCTCGTGCCGGAGGCGCGGCTTATCGACCAGATTCCATCGATGGTTTATCTGTTCGATTCATTTCAAATCTGGGGCTCAATACAAGTCGCCTTAAGCGGATGCCTTCGCCTTCTGCCTACCAGAAGGCTCGTAGTTCTGGGCAAGCGGCGGGAAGTCTTCGGGAGTGAGCGTCTCCTTCTCAAGCAGAAGCTGCGCACCTTGATCCAGCAACTCGCGGCGTTCGCATAAGAGTGCTTTCGCGCGAGCGTAGCTGTCGTCGATAAGATGCTTCACAGCCAGGTCAATCTCACGCGCAGTTTCTTCGGAATAATCCTTCTCGCGCACGCCAACCGTCTGGTCACGTGGCGAGATCGTCGGCAGCTCCCGTCGAAACCTCGCCGAATACGACTTGTTCAGCCGCCCGGCCGGCCAACAAGACCACCATGCGGTCCTTCAATTCCCCCATGGTGATAAGGAATCGATCGTCAGTCGGCCGTTGCATTGTGTAGCCGAGCGCGCCGATCGAGCGTGGGATGATGGACACTTTGTGCACAGGTTCGGTGTCAGGAAGGTTGGCGGCGGCGAGCGCATGGCCCATTTCGTCGTAGGCGACGACTTGCCTCTAATCCGGCTGCAACAATCGGCCCTTGCGTTCCGAGCCGGCAACAATCCGCTCGACCGCCACTGTAAAGTCGGCCGTCGCCATTGAATTCCAGGCGCCGGGCCATCAAAAGCGCTCATGACAATTCTGAACGTGTCGAGCTGAAGCCAGGAGAGTTCGAATGCGCGGATAGCTCGAGACGGCGTGCCGCTGACCATCGCCATAATCGTTGATGTGATCTGTCGCTCGGCGACCGTCGCCACGGTCCTACCCGTCTCGCCGCCGCTCAGGATCTTGTTCAGCCGTAGTCTGCCGCCATCGGAAAAGCCGACCAGCACCTCGTCGATGAATGTTGATACCGGAAGGTTGTTGGAGGCCGGCTGAAGAGCCATTTAAATTCGCAGAGGGTACCTGCGAAAACCTCCAACGCGGGCAATCTTCACGTAGTAACAGGGGACTATTCTGTTACGCAGTGGAGGATTGACCACGTTCCTTAGCTTACGCCAATCGATTACCGGCGTCGTTCACCGCAAGCTCGCGCGGATGCTGAGCAACCAAATCGACAACCTTACGCGCTTCGTCCACTTCGCCCAGATAGCCAGTCGTGCCGCGAATGTATTGTTCATTCGACAGCATCGGGATTCGTGGCAGGCGTTAGTGCTGCCGATTCGTGAGGATCTCAATGTCATGTTCGCGCGACGGAATTCCTCTAGAAGAACTTGAGACCTCTCACACGTACACCGCGCCGTTGAAGCGCCTTAAGAGCGGACGGAAATCGCCATCTCCCGAAAACAAAACCATCATACCGTCGATCGCATTGCGTGCACTGTGAGTTCGATCCCCATTCTGCATCTGCTGCTGCGGCGACCACCATTCCCAACAAAGTCCTTAGTTATTTTTGAGACCACGACGAAGCCGTGGTAGGCAAGCCAATCAAGCAAAGGCAGAATGTCAGAACGCATTTGGTTTTCCTTGTTAGCGGCGTAGAAGAACGCTCACCAAACAATCGCTTCTAGCTTTCGACAGTCAAATGTTGAAACCGAGCGCTCTTGCCGTGAAATGAAAACGGACACCATCAATGAACGGGGCAGCGCTGGCATTGGCGTCCTTATCCTTCATTTGACGGGAGGTCGTTCTGTTCGGGGCGCTTGCTTAAGATGGAGCGACCACCGGCATTCGGGCAATCTCTTTGCCATCGTCATCGACTGCGCGGACCTCACAGTCCCGATATTTGTCCCCCCTGTACGCAAGCTCGGCGGCCAAAACTGAGGCATAAAGTCGCGCAGCCTCGGTGTCTGTTAACACCGTGCCTGTTTCGTCTTCAACCGTTCTTGCCTTGCACAAGATGTGAAAGTAGTAACGCATCAAACCTGAAGTTATAAGTAGTGGCCTAGCCTCAGCAAAATAGTGCTTTCACGGCCCTCCGTATCGGCTAAGTAGGAACTATCGTTCGGCCAAACTATCGTTCGGCTATCTGGCTAAGGAGATGTTACGTGGAAACCGTCTTCTCAACCGAACAGGTCCATCCGCGCGATAAGTTCGATTTTTGGCATAGCGTTGCTTGTAAACAAATCGTTGATCATGATGCTCAACCTTTGGCGCGATCAAGCTTTGAGGCCAAGATCGAGGCGGGAGAATTCGGCGGTTTGGACGTGATTGTCGTCAATACGTCGCCGATGCAGATTTCGCACGCCGCAAAGCACATTTCTCGCACAAAGTCGGACTACTTGTTTGTATGCCGCCAAATTTCAGGCAAGGTGAAACTTGAGCAGTGTTCTCGCGAGGTCGTATTAGAGCAAGGCTGTGTGACGCTCTTGGACCCTTTGCTGCCCTACGCGGGAAAGTTCGCACAGGATTGCAAAATGCTTGTTGTCAAGGCTCCACGTCGCGAGTTGGAAGCGCGCCTTGGGAGGGTTAGGGATGTAGTCGCTTGCTCAGTGAGGCCTCGTCGGGCGCAGGATCGGCTAACATCATCAGTGATGGCCATGTTACCTTCGCTTTCGAAGGAAAAGAATTCCGTGAGCGATAAAATCGTAACGAGTGACCTCCTCGATTTGATCGCCGTGTCGATTACTAAAACTCTAGGCGATGACCGTCCCCGCGTCTCCTCGGCCAGAGCCCTTATGCTGCTGAACATTCGCGGGGTTGTCGAGGAGCGATTGACTGATCCTGCCCTCGATGCTCAGGCCGTGGCCGATGCCGTGGGAATAAGCTTGCGATACGCGAATAGAATTCTCGCCGAGCTCAATACATCTCTCACGCGCTTTATTTTGGCGAGACGGCTCGCACGATGCCGCTACGCTCTTGAAGATCCCACCCAGGCGCACCGTACCGTCAGTGAGATTGCGCATGCTTGGGGATTTTCCGATCTGACCAATTTTGGTCGTCGATTCAAGCAAGCGTACCGCATTCTACCCCGCGACGCGCGGGAAGCTGCCAAGCGATCATGACACGGTTAACACGTTGAACCTTAGCCTTGGTCTGTCGCGAAAGGTTTTGCTGCGCTTCGGCACTTGAGCCAGACGAGTTTCGTGCGAATAGAATCAGAATTGCTTAGAGCCGAATAGCTCAGCAAAATGCGGGCCCACCGTCCGGTGCGATCTCAAGACCTCGGAGCACTCAAATGAGCCCTATTGCGGGTATGACCCAAGCAAGTCCGCGGCAGTTGTAGCGCTGCATTCGGGCAAAGCCCGCTGTACTATTCAGGCGCTCCGAGCCGCCACGTCACTAACTGTTTGCGTCTGGCCCTTGATCCCCAGTCGATCGAGTAAAGCGTTGGCAACAGCTTCCGTGGATGCTGGATTTTGTCCCGTGACCAGATCGCCATCGGAGATGGCATAGGGCTGCCACTTCTCTTTCCGGGAATAGTTGCCGCCGTTGTTCCTCAACATATCTTCGACCAGGAACGGTACGACGTCCGTCAGTTCAATTGCAGCCTCCTCGAGGTTGGAAAATCCGGTGACGGATTTGCCGGCGACGAGGGGAAGGCCATTGGATGCCATGGTGTAACGCAACGCGCCGGGCCCATGGCAGACGAGCCCTAATGGACGACCCGTGTAGGCCATGGTTTCGATCAGTGCGATTGAGTGAGGGTCATTGGCGAGATCCCATAACGGCCCGTGGCCGCCTGGATAGAAGGCGGCATCATGGTCGCGGGCCGAAATGCTCGACAGCGTCCGGGTGTTCGCCAACTCGGCTTGCGCGTGACCGTCGCGCCGAAAGCGAATAGTCGCTTCGGTCTCCGCCTCGGGCCACTCGCTTCTTGGATCGACTGGGGGCAGGCCTCCGTAAGGCGATGCAAGTGTGAGAACGATGCCGGCGTCCTTGAAGATGTAATAGGGCGTAGCGAATTCATCGAACCAGAGGCCAGTCTTCTTGCCAGTGTCCCCAAGTCGGGCGTGCGAGGTTAGTACGATCAATATCCTCATCTCAGGTTTGCTTCTCTGCTCAGCACCTGGGTGGTGGAGCATCGGGCATCACTGTTCGACGTTCATTGAGGGTCATCAATTTTGCCGTCAAAGTTCAAACAGCGCTGATCGGCACCGGCTTTTGGTTCTTGTCGCGTCACATTGATTGTCGGCGAACTAGCTCGCGCTAGTCGAGCGCCTGTTCGGCCTTAGCAGAGACAAGTTGATGAAATTCCCGCCTTGCTTGGCGTACACAAGATCCCGCGAAATCAAGACATGGCTGAAAAACACCGAGGCCTGGCAGGCCGGTCGCGCATTTGGCGAGTCAGCCCGTCAGTATCTAACCGGGATCAAGAAAACCGCTGCGCTGCAGCACTTAAAAGTTGCGCCGAGTCGTCGTCAGGCACATAAATTCTTCTTTAGACCTTGAACCTGCGCTGCTTAGCTCAGACCAGGTCGCTCCGTTTTCGAACCGGATTACTCTTGTGATCGGCCCCAAGATAAAGGCGACAGCCGGCGCAGCCTCTTTCGTGGAGTGTCTGTTGTTGAAGCATCATCGTTCACGTGATGAGGATCTCAGTTGAGCATCTCCGTTTGATGAAAATTGATCCCTGTCAAGGCCCTAAGACAACTGCAGCGGCATACTTTGCCGCGCTTCCGTACTCCTGGAACGAAAGACGGCGGAGTGTTGAGAAGAATCCACGCTGCTTAATAGGCTGATCTGAACAAATTTCGACTTTTGCCGCATGTCCCGCTGCTGACCATGATGTGGCCAAGCGGAGGTGTCGTTGAGTCGTCCGCCGACCCTCTCCTCGTGCTGTGTCCCTGTTATGGCCGCTTCGGGTGGGATGCGGTTGCCAATCTCGATTACGACCAGCCGATGCTGACCGAAATCCATGCGTCTAGGCTTAGGTTCATCACTCCGCTGGTTCGACAAGAGGGCGAGACCACATGCAAAGTTCGTGTACCTCCGTCGCGCTCGCCGCGTTCATCCTAGGCATTTGCAGCTCCATGGGTGCAGCCCAGCCGCAGAGTGAGGATAAAAAGTCGGGAGATTCTCCTTGGAGTACCGGGCGCACGGTATTGCCGGACAATCAGGGTCAACCTCAGCCACAGGGCTTGACCGGCCCACTATCGACAGGCACGGGCGGCGCTCCACCGACAAGTCCACAGGGGGGCACACCGCCAGACATGCAACCCGCGCCGGGCGGTGCGACCAAGAGCATCGTTGATCCTTCTCCTAGACAGTAATGCGTGACGTGGCTGCACGAAGGGAGAGCCCGATGAATTGCCCCTTCATCGGTCCGGCCTTGCGGTTTGCTGACGCCGTACACGGGGTCAGGGCAGGTGGCCTTCGGTACTCTCACTTTTCGCAATCACAGCGAAGAGAGCTGTGCTATCGGCGCGCAGTAGACGGGGCAGGAGGAAAAAATCTGTCGAGAAATTGATGTTTGTCAGATGCCCACGGGTCATGCTGTGCGCATAGTGGCAATTGAGTTTGATCAATAACGTCCGTTGCACCGCTTGGAAAGGCTCGTGTATGAAAGGACGTGTCCAAGCAGCCTTGCATCGGCGCGATCTGCTTCGCCTCACGATTGTAAGCGCTGCCGTCGCGACCGCTGGAACGTTGACCATCGAGCCCATTGTGGCTGAGCCCATGGGTAGCGGTAAGCGCAAGCCCCGTTACCAGGCGAACTCAGCCGAGGTTCAAAACTTCTATCGCGTCAACAGCTATCCCGCCCGCTAAGGAGGCGCGCATGCTGTTCAGGAAGTCGGAACGTCGCAGTCGTGGGCAAGCAGCTGTCGCACCGTCTCAACCACGCAGGGGCATCGATCGCCGTATATTCTTGAATGGGTCGGGCCTCACCGTCGGTGCGCTGGCGGTGCTTGGCGACTTGCCGCTCGGTTGCGTTCGCCAGGCGGAAGCCGGCCCGCCGCCTCCCTCGGGTGCCAGGGTTAACACCCGCAAGAATATCTGCACACATTGTTCGGTCGGTTGTTCGGTTATCGCAACAGTCGCGAACGGCGTGTGGATCGGGCAGGAGCCAGATTATGACAGCCCGATCAATCGTGGATCGCATTGCTGCAAGGGCGCCGCGGTACGCGATGACGTCTTGAGTGAGCGCCGCTTGCGCTACCCCGTGAAGCTTGTCGATGGCCAATGGACGCGTGTGTCATGGGAGCAGG
This sequence comes from Bradyrhizobium sp. UFLA05-153, assembly GCF_054185185.1. Classification (NCBI taxonomy): domain Bacteria; kingdom Pseudomonadati; phylum Pseudomonadota; class Alphaproteobacteria; order Hyphomicrobiales; family Nitrobacteraceae; genus Bradyrhizobium; species Bradyrhizobium sp. UFLA05-153. The sequence continues at coordinate 172,925 of NZ_JBBIAM010000002.1, read as the reverse complement.
CCATCGACGAGATCGGGGACAAGCTCATTGAGGTTCGCGACAAGTCCGGACCGGAGTCGGTGTACTGGCTTGGATCCGCCAAGTTCACCAATGAAGCCGCCTACCTCAACCGCAAGCTTGCGGCCTTCTGGGGCACGAACAATTCCGACCACCAAGCGCGTATCTGCCATTCCACGACGGTCACCGGGGTAGCAAATACCTGGGGCTATGGCGCGATGACCAATAGCTACAATGATATTCGAAATGCCAAGACCATCATGGTCATGGGCGGCAATCCCGCCGAGGCGCACCCGGTTTCGCTTCAGCACATTCTTGAAGGCAAGGAGCTGAACCGGGCCAACATGATCGTTATCGATCCACGAATGACGCGGACGGCCGCGCACGCGACCGAGTATGTTCGCGTTCGCCCCGGAACCCACATCGCGACGATCTACGGCATGCTTTGGCACATCTTCCAAAACGGCTGGGAGGACAATGACTTTATCCGCCAGCGGTCGTATGGCATCGACGAGATCCGCAGGCAAGTCGCGAGGTGGACGCCCGGAGAAGTCGAGCGGGTTACAGGTCTGCCTGAAGCACAGGTCAAACACATCGCGGAAATGTTCGCCAAAGAGAAACCCGCAACATTGATCTGGGCTATGGGGCAGACGCAATTCTCGACCGGTACAGCGAATGTCCGTGCCAGCTGCATACTGCTGCTGGCGACAGGCAACGTCGGAGGACCCGGAGGCGGCGCCAATATTTTCCGTGGCCACACCAATGTGCAGGGGGCTACCGATCTCGGCCTCGATGTGACGACGTTGCCACTCTATTACGGCCTGACACAGGATGCCTGGCAGCATTGGTGCCGGGTATGGGAGGTCGATTACGACTGGATCGCTTCGCGCTTCGCGAGCAAAACGCTGATGGAAAGTCCGGGAATTCCGAGCACGCGCTGGTTCGACGCGGCTTTATTGCCGAAGGATCAGGTCACACAGCCCGACAATGTGCAGGCGATGTTCGTCATGGGACATGGCGTCAACACGATCACGCGGATGCCGGAAGCCAAGCGAGGGATAGAAAAACTCGAACTGCTGGTGGTGTGTGATCCCTATCCGACCGCATGGTCGGTGCTTTCGGAACGCAAGAACGGCATCTATCTCTTACCGACCTGCACCAGCTTCGAGATGGATGGTTCGCGGACCGCCTCGAATCGCTCGCTGCAGTGGGGCGAGAAGATCGTGGACCCGGTGTTCGAATCGAAAAACGACTACGAGACGATGTATCTGCTCGCCCGCAAGCTGGGTTTCGCCGACCGGATGTTCAAGAACATCAAGGTAGAAAACGGCGCGGTATCGGTGGAGGATATTCTGCGCGAGATCAATCGCGGCGGCTGGTCGACCGGCTATTGCGGACAATCGCCAGAACGGCTCAAGGCGCACATGAGAAACCAGGCCAAATTCGATCTGGTCACCTTGCGGGCGCCGAGGGATGATCCGGAAGTGGGTGGAGACTATTACGGTCTGCCGTGGCCGTGCTGGGGGACGCCTGAGTACAGACATCCCGGTACGCCGATTCTCTACAATACCAATCTTCCGGTGAGCGAAGGCGGTGGCACGTTCCGCGCGCGGTTCGGCGTCGAACGCATCGTCAAGCGCAAGGTGATGGAGAACGGGCAGGAAGTCGAAAAGGAGCAACACGACAATTTGCTTGCTGAAGGCTCGTATTCGGTCAAGTCCGAAATCAAGGACGGCTACCCCGAGTTTACGCTGGCCGTGCTGAAGAAGCTGGGATGGGACAAGGATTTGACTCCGCAGGAAATGGAGGTCATCCTGCGCGTCAATCGTGCCAATCCCGATGCGGTGTCATGGGCGCTGGATCTTTCCGGCGGGATTCAACGTGTCGCGATCGAGCACGGCTGCTCGCCGTACGGCAACGGCAAGGCGCGGATGATCGCCTGGAATTTGCCTGATCCAATTCCGGTCCATCGCGAACCGATCTACACCCCCCGCCCGGACCTCGTGGCTGACTATCCGACGCTGCCGGATGCCAGGCAATTCCGCGTGCCCAATATCGGCTTCAGCGTTCAGAAGACTGCCGTTGACAAAGGCATTGCCAAGCAGTTTCCCCTGATCCTGAGCTCGGGCCGGCTTGTCGAATATGAAGGCGGCGGCGAGGAGACGCGATCCAGTAAATGGCTAGCAGAGCTGCAGCAGCACATGTTCGTCGAAATCAATCCGACGGACGCACGCGCCCGCGGAATCAAGGATGGCGGATGGGTTTGGGTGACCGGGCCGGAGAGTAATTCGAGGGCTCGCATGAAGGCCTTCGTGACGGAAAGAGTAAGCGAGGGAGTGGCCTGGATGCCTTTCCACTTTGCCGGTTGGTACGAAGGCGCCGATCTGCGTCCCAAGTATCCGAAAGGTGCGGATCCGATCGTACTCGGCGAGAGTGTGAACACGCTCACGACCTACGGATACGATCCATCGACCGGCATGCAGGAGCCGAAGGCCACCCTTTGTCAGATCAGGGCGGCGTAAGAGGATAGAGCCATGGCGTGCATGAAATTCCTTTGTGCCGACCGCAACATCGACAGCAATGCCTGCGTCACCGCCCGCAAAAAACGAGAATGACGTCCCCTGGAGAATGACGGCAAGCCCGGTGAGCGTTCGGCTTCGATGGGCTGCATGCATTGCACGGGCCCACCCTGTGCGGAGGTTTGATCCGCAATAGCAACGCCAAGATGCAAGCAGCCCAAATGGCGACGGGTTGTATCAAACGCATGTGGAACACCATCGCTTTCGCTGGGAATTTGGAGCTGCTGGATGCTAAGGTCGTGGGCTACTGTCGTTGACAACCAGCAATTTCAGACCGGGCGTCCCATCACGACGCTGCTCTGTCTCACGATGATCGGGCTTTTGACCTGCCTTGCGTGGGTGCGCGATTGCGAAAGCTCTTCATTTGAGGGGTCTTGTCCTTCCAAAAGATCGCCTCGAATTTCAGGATCGCACGATGAATCGCGAGAGGCAACATTTCCGATGCGGCACTGGCCAGAGCAATCGCACACTCAAAATCACCACGCTGCCAATGCTCGATGGCGGCGTGTATCTGCCGCATCGATGCGTAGTAGGAACAGGTCTCGATGTGATGAGGGTTGCCGATTGCGTATTCCTCACGCTAGATGCGTGCACGAAACAGGCAGTGAAGACCATCAACTACCTGCCATGCGGAATCGGCACACTGACGTCTGTCAATAATCAGCCCTTGGTTACGGCACTTTGCTATCTCACAGATCCACGAGAGGCGCATCTTATCGGGCGGACGCTGTGCGATCAGGCGCACAACGAACGCCGACAGCGCGGCGAGGGTAACACGGACTGGTTAGCGGTTGGCAGGTATCGGCCAGCAATGGCGGTTTCCATTCCTGAATTGATAGCGGTCAACGCTTGCTCGCGATGAAGGGGCTAGTGTGGCTCATTCGTTCGGGATTGGCCATGCGGAAGATAGTGCAAGGCATCGTCACGTTTCTCGCGATCGCTGTCGCATCCCCAGCGTTCGGCCAAGGTAGCGTGCGCTACGAGCTGCTCCCTGAGCCGGATGTCAAGTCTAACACCTCTTACCGGACGGCTGCGGCCTATGTGGTTGACAAAAACGAAAATCAATTTTTTGTCTGTTCGGCGCGCTACAACTATCGTGACCTGACGGCGAACAATGGTTCGTGCGTCAAGCTCGACCCGACGATCGGCCGGCCATCGCTAAACGAGACACATGTGGCGCATGCAGTGACCGGGCTCCACGATGGTCAACCCGTTCCTGCCGGTGATCTGGTTTATCGACCCAGGCAGCGGGGATGTTCAATTCGCGCCATCCGTCACCCCGGGCTATGCGTGAAAATTAGTCTGCCGTGAAGAACAAAGGACTCGCATCATGACCGTCACCGAGGCCACCCGCACTACCGTACTTCCTTCAGGTGAACCCATTCCAATGCTCGGCCAAGGGACCTGGCACATGGCAGAGAATCCGCTGAACCGGCGCAACGAGATCAAAGCGCTACGCCTCGGCATCGATCTCGGCATGAGCCTGATCGACACGGCCGAAATGTACGCCGACGGTGGCGCCGAAAGGCTTGTCGGCGAGGCCATCAAGGGCCGGCGCGACGAAACCTTTCTGGTGAGCAAGGTGCTGCCTCAGAACGCCACCCGACAGGGCACGATAACGGCTTGCAACCGAAGTCTGGCCCGGCTTGGGGTACATGAGATTGATCTCTATCTGCTGCATTGGCGAGGACTCACTCCGCTGGAAGAAACCGTCGATGCTTTCGAGGCTTTGGTTGGCGCAGGCAAGATCCGGAACTGGGGCGTCAGCAACTTCGATATCGGTGACATGGAGGAACTCGTCGACTTGCCCAATGGTGCCAAGGTCGCGGCCAATCAGGTGCTCTACAATCTCGAGCGTCGCGGCATCGAGTTCGACCTCTTGCCATGGTGCCAGCGTAGCGGCGTCCCCGTTATGGCCTATTCGCCGATCGAGCAGGGCCGTGTATTGCGTCATGTCGCACTCAAGACGATTGCGGCGCGTCTCGGCGCGACCCCGGCACAAGTGGCGCTGGCCTGGGTGCTACGCCAGGACGGCGTATGTGTGATACCGCAGTCGGGCAAGCCGGAGCATGTTCGCGAGAACCGTGGTGCGCTGGACGTTCGCCTGACGCCACAGGATCTGGCGGATCTCGATGAAACCTTTCCGCCGCCGGACCGCAAACAACCTCTGGCGGTGCATTGAGGCCAATTCGGGAGCCATCCGACAATGAGTGAACAAGCCCGCCACATCGTTTGTCCACACTGCACGAGGATCAACCGAATTCCGGCCGGGAAAGATGCGCGCCAGGCGAAATGCGGCCATTGCCACCAGCTCCTGTTTACGGGACATCCGACGCCGGTTTCCGCTCGCAGCTTTACCACCCACGTCCAGCGCAACGACATTCCCGTCGTGGTCGATTTCTGGGCGGAGTGGTGTGGGCCCTGCAAGGTGATGGCACCGGTTTTCGAGCGTGCGGCCGGCGAGTTCGAACCGGAACTTCGTTTCCTGAAGGTTGACACAGAGGCGGAAGCCGAGCTGTCGACCCGCTACAACATTCGAGGCATTCCAACCCTGATGCTATTCCACAAAGGGAATGTCGTCGCGCAACGCGCGGGCGCTGTGGGTGCCGAGGCGTTACGCCAGTGGTTGCGCCAGCATGCGCCTTCAGCCGCGCCTGCAGCCTCATGAGTACACCATCACGGTTTTGATGTTGACGAACTCCCTGATGCCGTAGCAGGACAATTCACGCCCATAGCCGCTTTCCTTGATGCCTCCAAAGGGCACCCTCGGATCGGAACGAACGTTGTCATTCACGAAGACCATTCCAGATTCGATCTCGAACTCTGCAATCCGTTCACCGCGCGCAAGATCGCGCGTGATCACGGCGCCGCCAAGCCCGAATGGGGTGTCGTTCGCCACCGCAATCGCCTCGGCCTCGCTCCGGGTCGGGATGATTGCCGCAACTGGGCCGAACAATTCCTCTTCATAGGCCGGCATGCCTTTCCTCACGTCGGTGAGAACTGTCGGCGGGTAGTAGGCTCCCGGATGATTGGGCACGGTGCCGCCGAGCAGCAGGCGCGCTCCCTTTCCGACGCTTGCGATGACCTGCCGGTGCAAGGTGTCGCGCAAATCGTGCCGTGCCAGCGGACCTATCTCTGTCCCACGCTCGAACGGGTCTCCCATCTTGGTCTGGCTCATCAGCTCGACAAAGCGTTTCTCGAAAGCCGGCCTGGCCTTTTCGACCACGATGAATCGCTTGGCGGCGATGCAGCTCTGGCCCGAATTCACCAGCCGGCCTCTGACGCAGATGGCGGCCGCGGAGTCGGGATCGGCATCTTCCAGGATCAAATAGGGGTCGCTGCCGCCGAGCTCGAGCACGGTCTTTTTGAGCGTGGCGCCAGCCTTGCTCGCGACTGCGCGTCCGGCGGCGGCGCTACCCGTCAGGGTCACCGCGCGCACGAGCGGATGCTCGATCAGGGCGTCGACCTGCTTGTTGCCGATCATCAATGTGCGGAACAGATTTTCGGGAAAGCCGGAGTCGCGAAAGATCGGTTCGATCGCAAGCGCACAACCCGGCACGTTAGAGGCATGTTTGAGCAGTGCGGCATTGCCCGCCATTAGGCTCGGCGCTGCAAAGCGAAAAACCTGCCAGAACGGAAAATTCCAGGGCATCACCGCGAGCACGACCCCGATCGGATTGAACGTGACGAAGGTCCTGCGTGCCTCCGTCCCTATCGGGTGAGATGTCAGGAAATTCTTCGCATTGTCGGCAAAGAACTCGCAGGCCTGAGCACATTTCTCGGCTTCCGCGACGCCGTCCTGGAGGGGCTTTCCCATCTCCTTCGCCATTAGTTGCGCATATTCGCGCGCCTTCTTGTTCAGGATCTCGGCTGCGTTGCGCATCAGCGAAGCGCGGTGTTCGAAACCGGTTCGACGCCAGGCGAGGTAATCCCGGTGAACCTTGCCGACGACGTCTTGCGCCTCCTCGGTCGACCATTCCTCATATGTCGCAAACGGCTCACCGGTGGTGGGGTTGATGGATTGAAATGTCATGGCGGATGGTCCTCGCATCGCGCTCGGGTCGGGCGGCACTCGCTGCGTCGATCACCATGAGTATGCGAGGTTCGATAGACCATGACGGCCGTCAATTTGCGCGCTTGCAAATGCCAGCTTGACTATCGCCAGCTCTGGTCCACGCACGCCTTGGGCTGTTCGCCGCGGTCCTGGGCCAGTGACGGATAGTCGGTGTATCCCTTCTCACCCCCGCCGTAGTAAGTGCTGGGATCATCGGCGTTGAGTGCCGCGCCCAGACGCAGACGGTCTGGCAGGTCGGGGTTGGCGAGGAATTTTCGGCCATACGCGATCAGATCGGCCCATCCCTCCCGAAGCCACCGCGCTCCGCTCTCAGCATCGAAGCCGCCTGCCACGATCAGGGTTCCCCTGAACCTGTTCCGGACCAGCCTCGCCATATCGAGCGCGTGTGGATCCGGTTCCTTCCCGTTTTGCATCTGCTCCAGCGCGGGGTTGACCATATGCAGATAGGCCAACTCGTATTCGCTCAGTCGTTCGGCCACATAGCCAAAGGTTGCTTGCGGGTTGTCGTCATGGATGTCATTCAATTTTCCCAACGGGGATATGCGCACGCCGATGCGGTCCGGTCCCCAGACCGGCATCAGGGCCTCGACGACTTCAAATAGCAGGCGGGTGCGGCTCTCCACCGCGCCGCCATAGGCGTCGTTACGCCGATTGGTGCCACTCTCGATAAACTGGTCGAGCAGGTAGCCGTTCGCTGCATGGATCTCCACGCCGTCGAAATCGGCCGCCACTGCATTCCTTGCAGCACGCACATATTGCGCCACCACGTAGGGCATCTCCTCGATGTCAAGCGCGCGAGGTCGTACAAAGGGAACGAGCGTGCCTTCGCCACGCTCGGTTTCGATGAAGGCCTTTCCAGCCGGGATGACGGCTGAGGCAGCGACGGGCAGCATGTTGTCGGGCTGTAGCGCCGGATGTGAAATGCGGCCGACGTGCCATAGCTGGCAAAACATCAGGCCTGCCGCTTGATGGACCGCGTCGGTGATGCGCCGCCACGCCCCAACCTGCTCGCGGCTATGAATGCCGGGCGTCCAGGCATAGCCCTGGCCCTGCATCGACACCTGCGTCGCCTCGCCGACAATCAGCGCGGCCGAGGCGCGCTGCGCGTAGTAGCAGGCCGCGAGCGCGCCCGGCACGTTGCCGGGCGGGCGAGCGCGCGAGCGCGTCAGTGGGGCCATGACCACGCGATGCGGCAGATTGAATGGACCAAGGCGGTACGGCTGGAACAGCGGTGCGGTATCCGTCTCTCGGCTCGCTTCCTGCTTTGGTGTCGCTGACGCCACGTCATCCATCGCCTGCTCCTGCAAAGGCAAAACCTCGCTACAATCATATCCACCTGGAGAACCGCCCTCACTGACGATCGTCAACCAAACGGGTCAGAGCAACGATATGACTAAAACAAAATGGTTGGGACGCATCCGCCGCCCCTTACAGGGAGCACGGCTTCCCTGTGGAGAGTGAAAAATGTTCGACCTAGTCAAAATCGACATGATGTAGGTTCGGCATCTCATCGGCAACCACCACGGCGTCCACGATCGCGGTCCCTTGATGGTGAACGCCTCGGCCTGCGCCGAGATCAGTTCGGCCGAATGTTCGGCGGAACGGCACGAGGCCGACGCTCTCGGCCTTCATTGTGTGGGGCCGAGGGCTGAATTGTTGAGATGACGACCTTGACCGGCAGCTTGTGCTGGACGGCTGAGAGGAATTCGCCTGTCAAGCATGTTGAAACCGCCGTCGACGGTCAGCGCGATACCGCGAGTTGTCCGGTCAACTTGGCTTTTCTCCATCGCCACTTTCCTTCAATATCCATTGGTTGCCTCCAGCGGTGACTACGCCGCCGCTAACGTAGCGTCGCAAGACGCGCACTCGCGGGAGGAGGGTAAAAATGCGCGTCCCGCGAGGACCGCCTGGGCTTCAGACGGCTTATTCGGTCGTTTCCTTTGGAGCGTCCTTGACCTCGATCTTCTTCGGCTCCGGGTTGGCCGGCTTCGGTATCGTGATCCGACATCGCGGCATCCACGCTCGACGGGTCGACGCCGGGGGGAAGTTGCAGCACGCGCATGAACACACGGTAGCAGCGCTCGCCGTGCTGGACGTTCTTGTCCTTCTGGTCCTCTTCGATCCGCTTCTCGCCGGGAATTGTGAGGGTGTCATCGTCGATGGATATCTCGACATCCTTGCGCTCGAGGCCCGGCATCTCTGCGCTGACCTCGATCGCCTTGTCGGTTTCCGTGATGTCGATCGATGGTAGGAACGAGAGTCGCCGACCCGCCATTGGCACTCGAGCCTTGGGCGAATTCATTGAACAGCCGGTCGATCTCCTGATGCAAGCCGAACAATCCGAAGCCCGGTTGAGTCTCACGAAATGGGGACAAGTGATCGTAGTCTCATAGCACTCTCCTTGTTGGTCGTTCTGGGGCTATCATCTGTCCGCGGATGTGACACTTTGGTTGATGTGCACCTTCAAGGTGGCCATGAGTGTGTTTTTTCGCCGGCGCTTAATTTCCGAATTCGATCTCATATCGCACGCGGCGCCAGCGTGTCGTTGATTACGGTCAATTTTTGCGGTCCGTAAAGACCTCTAGGCGGCCGATTACGTATTCTTACGGTACGGAGATTTGTAAAAGTGTTGGATCACCGGGGCGATCACAAAGTCGGTTTGGCGCGAATGGGCAGCGTAAGGAAGAACGAGAACTGGGAAGGTGCAGCATGAAGGCGAAAACGCGAGCACTGGACTACTACCGGCGAATGTTAGCCGCGCAGAACCATGCGATGAAGCGGCTCGATGAGCATGCCAAGATTATACTGTTTGCCAGGAGCCAGGAGGTTCCAGTCAATTCGGAGCCGGCGGCCCATTGGTACTACGTAATTTCGGGGGCGGTCCAGCGATCCGCCATCCGTTCAGACGGGCGGCGGCAGAGTCTCGACTTGATGTTGGCGGGAGATTTCTTCTTCGTCGTCGATAGACGCGAAGATCTGACGGTCGAGGCGATCGCGGAGGAAACAGCGCTGGCAGGTTACTCTGGTCAAAGGATCGAGCAATTGGCGCAGCGCGATGTGGAGTTCGCCCGCGAGCTCCGTGATGTCGCATTTCAGATCATGTCGCGGATTCAGGATCAGTTGCTGATCATCGGCGGTGTAACGGCGGTCGAAAAGCTCGGTTCATTTTTGCTTGCGTTGGCGAGCCGTTCGTCGAATGATAAGGGTCAGATCGTATTGCCCCTGACGCGCTACGACATCGCCGAGTATCTCTCAGTTTCGGTCGAAACCGTTTGTCGTTCCTTCACCAGCCTGCAGCAGCGTGGCGCGATCAGGCTGGCGGGAAAACGCACCGTCAGGATTATCAATCGAAATGTCTTGGAGGAGAAGAAGGAGCACGATTCCATGCGGCTCCGCGGCAGCAATTCCGTCCAAACCTCACGCCCCGAGCGAGCCATTGACCACGAACTAGCGTGGGGCCAGCCGTGCCATGATGCCGTGGCGAAGCGCTTCCGCAATTTGACGCATGCCCAGCCGCACCATCATACGCGGTGAAGAATCAGCCGGTGAGAGGCGAGGGATAGTGTTCGCTCAACAGCTTGGGAAAGTGTGCGAGCCGGGTTGCAATTGTCATTGCCGGGACAAAGCGCTCTCGCGTTAACAACAAGAGACGAACACGAAAAAAATTGCGGTCGCAAACCTGGTTGCGACTGTGCCGCGAAGGCTCGCGGCTTTCCGTCGCCTGTAGCCGTAGGGCAATCGCATATGGCTTCGAGAAGGCACGTGGGACTGAAGCGTATCGCGAACAAAGCGGAATCGAATGCTGAACAATCTCGCTGCTTTCGTCGGATTCTCAGACGTTTTCCATATGGATAGCCCTAGGTGGGGTTTTCGAATTAGGTAAAGTAACCACCAAAGAGGCTGGCCAACTGGGGCGGCCTTACCTAATCTTCGGACCAGCTACGCTCCCCGCACGAGCACTCGAACATGCGGGATGGTTTTGCCGCTCTTGGGATCGAGCGTCGTGGGAAGGACGGGAGGGACGCCGCGGCACCGGATACACGTCTGAATGGGAGCCAACGTCTGCGGCGGCTTCCCCGGCCTCACGTCTTTACTCACTTCAAGTCCTCCACCGCTGAATCACGAGCACGAAGGCATATACCAAGCAATCGGTCTGATTGGCCGCAGTCTATCGTTCGCCGGCCAACAGGTCGATAGCTGCGCGTCAGTTGATATCTTCGCCTGCCGAAGCGCAACCAGATGGCTGCGCTTCTAAGGACAGCCGCGAACCGCCGAGAAGTCCTGCGGCGCAGGTACGCGGCGTCTTTGCTGACGAGGGCTTGCCCAGTTAAGCCGTAAAAAGCAGATCAATTGCTCTCGTACAGCCGAGACATGCGCGTCACGGCGTGTATCGGCTTCTAGCACCCGAAGGCGAACACAGGGGGGTTGGAATCTATGACATGCAGCGGAGGAACACCTAGGCGAGTAGCGAAGATCGCGCTCTTTATCGATGGCGAAGACCTTCATCTCAGCGCGAAAGCTCTCGGCTTTGACCTCGACTATCAAAAAATGCTCGAGAAATTCCGAAGCCGAGGGATTATCTTACGCGCTATCTACTACATAGCGATAGCTCAGAATCAGGAGCAGCAGTCCAGTATTCGGCCGCTTGTCGATTGGCTAGATTATAACGGCTTCAGCATCATATCGAAATCGACCAAGGAGCACGTGGACGCTGGTGGACGACGGAAAGTCAGAGGCAACGTGCACATTGAACTCGCGGTCGATGCGATGGCCTTGGCAGAGCAGCTAGACGAGATGGTGCTATTCTCAGGAAACAGAGAGTTTCAGCCTGTCGTTAAGGCGGTGCAGCGACGAGGGGTGCGCGTCACTGTCGTTTCGACGATTGCAACCAACCCAGCAAGGGCCGCCGACGAATTGCGTCGACAAGCCGATTGCTTTGTCGATCTCGCTAATCTGCGTAGCGATTGTGCCCGGCATTCGTCCGATCGCCGAACTCCACACCACAATCCATAACGTTAGGCCAGTCGCAACTGCGCTACCACAAACACCTGGGAGGATCCGGCTCAAAGAACACGATCGCATGCCTCTGCCTTGGAATACTACATGAGCAATCAATGCAGAGTCGCTGGGACCGAACCCGTCCCGGTTTTTGTCTCACGATACAGGAGACCGGGTGCGAATGTCATGCACCCTCGCTTCTAAGGCGTTCAGGGCACCTCGACAAGGACTGATACTCGCTCGGAGAAGTTCCGTAAGCCTGCTTGAAGCGACGCCCAAAATGAGTCATGTCGGAAAATCCCCATCCGTGCGCGATCTCGCTGATTGTCCGATGAGCCTGCATGGCATCTGCTAGCGCACTCCGGCAGCGGGCGAGCCGTCGAGTTAGGATCAGGCGGCTTATCGAAGTACCCTGTTCGGCCAAAACGTCGTTCGCGTAGCGGACGCTTACGCCCGCTGCGGCAGCGACAGTCGAAGTATCAAGATTATGATCCGATAATCTCGCCTCGATCACAGCACGAAGGCGCATAATCGTCGCTGCCCTGGGCGACGATAGCGCGCGGAGCCCACCCATCGGGGCGGTGAGGGAGATAGCAATCAGATCTAACGAAAGATTTCCCATCATCTCCGCTGCCGCGGGGCTCATCTTTCCTGTGACTGTAGGCATCATTTCCAACACGGATGCGGTAACCACGTCTTCGGGCCGATCAAGTGGGATCAAGCGCGCGGTCAGCTCTTGAGTTTTGCCGAGGCGTGCCTCCAGTTCACGCCGAGGGACTTTGACGACGAGCGTGGTCGAGCCTTTGAGGAACTTCACTCGGTAGGGGAGCAATGGATCGACTAACGTTGCGGGCCCAACATCGAGGGACACCTCGCGCGTGTCCTGCTCAATTATCGCAACGCCCGAGATCTGGCGGCACAGGAACACATCGTCGGGCCTGGTATGAGAAACGTGGACCTTGGTGTGGGTGACGAGCATCGGAGAATTGCGAAACTGGATAAGACCCAAGTGACCGACAGATCCGGCCCTAATTTCGGCCTCAAAACCTGTCCGTGTTTCCGGTCGAGAGTCGTGATCCACGATCTGTTTACACGCCACGCTATGCCAGTAGTCGAAGCGATCACGCGGGTGGACTTGCGCAGTCGAAAAGAGGAGTTCCACTTTGTCTTTTCCTTCGCGTCGAAATAGCCGAGCAGTACCGCCTATGCGGGCGATCCTGGCCGGATTGATCCAGTTAGACCGAGCGACCCAAGATGCGCGCTCGAGCAGGTGGAGTCCAGCCCACGGACTTCGCTGAGGGGACGAACCGCTTCACTTGAAAAGGGGGCATTCGGAGCAGATTTGAGCGCGGCCGCCCTGCGGACATGATCGCAGTCGATGGCACTTGGCGGCAGGATGTGTCGTCAACGATCGATCCTACAGTGCAGCGACGCTGACGGTCTGGTCTTCGATTGAAAGAAGTTGCTCTTCTGCTTTCCTCAACATGGTTGGTCTATCGGCGCTGTGCGCTGGAGTGGGTCAATGGCGATAGCGTAGACGTTGCGCTTCTTCGCCACAACAAAGGTAAGAAAGACCCAAGGCTCGGAGATTGGGATGGATCTGTTAGATACGCAGAAGCCGACCGACCGGCTTGATTGACATCCCGCGCCGGAACAAAATTGCGGCTCTGAATCCGAAGCTTGCTATTCCGAATCCGAGGCGAGTGACGCCGGATTCGAAGCCGGCGGCTGCCAACAGCAACAAACAATAGAATGATGACGAGTCACGAACCGAGACCCTTGGGAACTGACGTCAGTCTTTCCTTTCTTGAATGCAGGATTGACTCCGTTCGTTTTTCGTGCGGCTTCAGCCGCCATACTTCGTACGATCCAGCGTCTCCATGGTCTGGATATCCTGGACCAGGCAACGCAGCCCGTGCAGTTGATCCAGCAGGTGCAAGATTATCGAAATGCCTTCGTCGTTAACGCCGAAATCGACCTTGAGATCCTGGATCAAGCGCACCCGCGCGAGTTCGGCATCAGAAAAGTCCAATCTCCTTTTGGGAGCGATGGGGACCAGCCATTCCGCTTCGATCCACGCATTTAGTGTCGGGAGGTCGAGATGCGATCGGTCGATGAATTGCTGCATCTGCATGTCAAACCCCCATCGATTGACGCGGGCTTTCCGCGGCCGGCTGCCATCGGGCGACGAATTTCTCGAGTTCCGGATCCCGCTTTTGCGGCAGCACCAGCTTGAGGGTAATGTATTGATCGCCCTTGACACCGTCAGGACGCGGAACCCCGCGCCCCTTCAGCCGGAGCACGCGACCGGTGCTCGACCATTTCGGCACCGTCACCGTAACCGTCCCGCTCGGCGTGGGGACGCTGATCTTAGCGCCCAGCACCGCTTCCTTCAGCGAGATCGGTAGATCCAGATAGATGTCGTCGCCTTTGCGGGTGAAGTAGGGGTGCGGCTGAACGCTGATCTCGATCAGGGCGTCGCCGGGTTGACCTTCGCCGGCCGCCGGACGGCCTTTGCCTTTCAGACGCAGTGTCTGGCCGTCCCGCACGCCCGGGGGAATGTTGACCTCGAGCGTGGACCCATCGGGAAGCAGAAGCGATTGCTTGCCGCCGTTGATGGCATCGAGGAAGGCGAGGTCGAGATGATAGCGGACATCTTGGCCCCGTCTGCGGCCGCCGCGGCCCGCGCGACCGAAAATCTCTGAGAGGATATCCTCGCCGCCGGAAAAGTCGCCGAAATCGGCAAAACCGGAATTGCTGGTATAGGTCGACCAGCCGTCCTGATCGGCGAAATCCCGATAGTACCGCTGCCGCGGTCGCTCAGTGCCCGAACTGTCGATCTCGCCGCGATCAAAGCGCGCGCGTTTTTCTGGATCGTTCAACAGATCGTAGGCGGCGGAGAGTTCCTTGAATTTTTCCTCGGCCGCCTTATCGCCGGGATTGAGGTCGGGATGCGATTTCTTCGCAAGACGGCGATAGGCCTTCTGGATATCTGCTTGCGTGGCATCCCTTTTTACTCCCAGTGTCGTATAGGGGTCTGCAGCCAATATCCGCTCCCGTTCCTCTGTGCGCGGCTGGGCCGCGCGAAGCGCGCGTCATTCTCGCGTTGCCTGCGGAGATGGCTGTTGGGCTTTGGCTACCGCAACGCGCGCCGGCCGCAGTAGACGATCGTGCAGTGTGTAGCCATTCTCCAGAACCTGAACCACATTGCGGGGCGGCTGCCCGACTGCATCGATCTCCAGCACCGCTTCGTGTTTCTCGGGGTCGAACGGTGCGTCCAGCGCCTTGATCTCCTCCACGCCGAACCGCTTCAGGATCTCTGTCAGGATGCGGTCAGTTGCTGTCACGCCTTCGATCAATGGATCCTGCTGGCCTGTGTCAGCACGGTTAGTGCCGGCACCGATCGCCCGCCGCAGATTGTCGATCACCTGCAGCAGTTCGCGGGCGAAGCTCGCGATAGCGTATCTCTGTGCCTCCTCCGTGCGCCGCTCGCCTTGCCGGCGCGTATTCTCGGTCTCCGCGAGCGCGCGCATTAAACGTTCCCTCAAAAGTTCATTCTCGACCTCGAGATCGCCGCTCCTGGTCTCGACGCTATTCACCTGCGTTTCGGCGCTATTCGCTTGCACCCTATCAAGATCCTCGTCCACGGTTTTTGTCGCCATGTCATACTCCTCGCCCGGTTTCATATGCGAGTTCGCGCGTCACGATGCTCTTCGGTCGCGCGGGTCGACTTCCTCGAATTCGGCATCGACGATGTCTTCACCGGAGGAGCCGCCTCCGCTCGACGACGCCTGCGCGTCAGCGCCTTGCGAGGCGGCACGGTTCAGCGCCTCGCCGATCTTGGCGGCGGTCTGCTGCAAGCGATCCGTCGCTTGGCGAACCGATTGCGGGTTTTCGGCCGTGAGGGCCTGTTTTGCATCGGAGATTGCCTGTTCGACCTCCTTCTTTAGATCGGCAGGGATCTTGGATTCCGATTCCTTCAGGGCCTTTTCAGTGCTGTAGATCGCGGCATCGGCTTGGTTGCGTGCTTCGACGAGTTCCTTGCGGCGCTTGTCCTCCTCGGCGTGGGCTTCGGCTTCCTTGAGCATCTTCTGGATATCCGCCTCGCTAAGGCCACCGGAGGCCTGGATCCGGATGCTTTGCTCCTTGCCGCTGGCCTTGTCCTTGGCGGAGACGTTGACAATGCCATTGGCGTCGATATCGAAGGCGACTTCGATCTGTGGCACGCCGCGGGGTGCCGGCGGAATCCCGACGAGGTCGAATTGTCCCAGCAGCTTATTGTCGACGGCCATTTCCCGTTCGCCCTGAAACACGCGGATGGTAACCGCCGTCTGGTTGTCTTCCGCGGTTGAGAATACCTGGCTCTTCTTGGTCGGAATGGTTGTATTGCGGTCGATCAGCTTCGTCATAACACCGCCCAGCGTCTCGATGCCGAGCGACAGTGGCGTCACGTCGAGCAGCAGGATGTCCTTGACGTCGCCCTGCAGCACGCCGGCCTGGATTGCGGCGCCGATCGCGACCACTTCGTCCGGATTGACGCCCTTGTGCGGTTCACGCTGAAACAGGTTCTGCACGATTTCCTGCACTTTCGGCATGCGGGTCTGGCCGCCAACCAGCACCACTTCGTTGATGTCGGACGCCTGCAGTCCGGCATCCTTCAACGCTGCCTTGCAGGGTCCGATGGTGCGCTCGATCAGGTCATCGACCAGCGCCTCCAGCTTCGCCCGGGAGAGCTTGATGTTGAGATGCTTTGGCCCGTTCTGGTCGGCGGTGATGAAGGGCAGGTTGACGTCGGTCTGGGTGGCGCTCGAGAGCTCGATCTTGGCCTTCTCGGCGGCATCTTTCAGCCGCTGTAGTGCAAGGCGATCCCTGCGCAAATCGATGCCGTTCTCTTTGCGAAATTCGTCTGCCAAGTAATCGATGATGCGCTTGTCGAAATCTTCGCCACCGAGGAAGGTATCGCCGTTGGTAGCCTTCACCTCAAACACGCCGTCTCCAACCTCGAGGATGGAAACGTCGAATGTGCCGCCGCCGAGATCGTAGACGGCGATCTTTCCGCTGCCCTTTTTGTCGAGGCCGTAGGCCAGCGCGGCCGCGGTCGGCTCGTTGATGATACGGAGTACCTCCAGGCCGGCAATCCGTCCGGCGTCCTTGGTCGCCTGACGCTGGGCATCGTTGAAATAGGCCGGCACGGTTATTACGGCCTGCGTTACCTTGTCACCGAGATGGGCTTCGGCGGTCTCCTTCATCTTGGTCAGAATGAAAGCGCTGATCTGGCTCGGGCTGTACTTCTTGCCCCTCAGTTCGACCCAGGCGTCGCCGCGGGAACGATGTGATAGGGAACCATACCCTTGTCTTTCGCGGTGATCGGGTCGTCATAGCGCCGGCCGATCAGCCGCTTAATGGCGTAGACGGTGTTTTCCGGATTGGTGATGCTTTGCCGCTTGGCGGGCTGCCCGACCAGGACCTCACCTTCATCGGTGAAAGCGACCATCGACGGCGTCGTGCGGCCGCCCTCGGCGTTTTCGATTACCCTGGCTTTGTTTCCTTCCATCACGGCGACGCAGGAATTGGTGGTCCCGAGATCGATGCCGATTGCTTTCGCCATGGCTGGCTCCTTCGATGTCGTTGCGCTGGCTCGGGCTGTGGAGCGGTCATGGCCGCCACATGTGTTGGTGTGATTTCGCATCAATGCGGGACGCGCAAAACGCCGGGAGGAGAGCGACGACGTGCGCGCCCTGCCGCCGCTGGGCTCAGGCGGCTTCCTTGACCTCGATCTTCTTCGGCTCCGGTTTGGCGGGCTTCGGAATCGTGATCTTCAGGACTCCGTTCGACATGGTTGCCTGAACGCTCGAAGGGTCGATGCCGGACGGCAATTGCAGTACGCGATAGAACACGCCATAGCTGCGCTCGCTGTGCTGGACATTCTTGTCCTTCTGCTGTTCTTCGACCTTCTTCTCGCCACGAATGGTGAGAGCGTCGTCCTCGATCGAAATCTCGACATCCTTGCGCTCGAGTCCGGGCATCTCGGCGGTAACTTCGATCGCCTTGTCGCTTTCGGAAATTTCGATGTTCGGAACGATGTTCGCTTTGCCGCTTGGGCCGATGCCTTGCGCGAACTCGCTAAACAGCCGATCGATCTCCCGATGCAGACCGAACAGCCCGAAATCGGGTCGCGTCAATGCGCCGGCGTCTCCAAATGGGACCAGTGATTTTAACCTCATTGGAATTCTCCTTCATAGAGTGAAGTTCTGCTAGCTTGCGAAGGACTAGTAAGGTTTGACGACAATCCGGTCTTCGACCTTCGTGACGCCGGGCGCCGACCATGCGACACGTTCGGCTTCCTCTCGCTCGATCCAGGAACGAACGATGCCTTCCAGCACCACTTCGCTGCCCTTCGCTTCCACGGTAATGCGCTCCGCGTCCACCTCGGCGCTGCGCTTGAAGGCATCCCGGATCTTGCGCTGGATGTCGGTGGGCTGGACCTTGGGCTTCACGGTGATGACGTTGGTAACGCCCTTCACGCCCTTGACCTTGCGGACCGCCGTGTCCGCGGTGGTCTTCTGGTATTGCCACTCCACCGCGCCTTCGAGCGTGATCCAGCCATCCTTGACGATGACCTTGATCTTGTCGTACGAAATTGGCAGTTGTGACTTCAGCGCGGCAACTGCGTCTCGGGCGATGTCGGGATCCGGACGCTGGTCGATCGCCGGCAGCCGCACTTCGATGTCGTTTGCGACGGCAAGAACACCGGCCACGCGCTTCGCGGCTGTCTCGGCCTCAAGCCTATCGGCGTAGCTGTGGGTGAAGCCCGCCAGCGTGACGACACCATTCTTGACTGATACGGCGATATCGTCGGCATTCAGATCGGGATCCCATTTCAGTTCGTCTCGGACATCGCGCTCTATATCGCTGTCGGATTTCATGTTGTTCTCCTGGTTGGCACAAAACTCGGCAAACTGACTCGGCGGATCATTTTTGCCGATGGAGCCGAATCTATGCCGGGCAACGGATGCCGCCATGACGATCATCAACTTCCACACCAGGTTTGTGCGGTCGATGAAGCCGTTCGCCAAGGGGGCTCCGCAATGCTGGGTCCGATGAACGATGAACTATGGCCGCCCGAGCGGTTCGTTCCCCAGCCACGGATCCGGCCGCAGCGAGTGAAGCGGGAGATCGTCGGCCGTCTTGGCGATTTCGATTTCGTGGATGTGAACGGCTTCTCCGCCGTGGCGAAGCAGAATTTCCTGGGCCAAGGCTTCCTTCTCCGGGGACTGAACCCGTACCCAGATCAGCAATCCTTCCCATTCGGCAACAGGTTCCAATCCGCGGACCCGGTCACGCTGCATTAGCCGTCGCAGCGGTCGTATCGCCGCGGCGGCCGCGACGATCCCGCTTAGGACGGAAACGACGATAACGGTCAGTGGCGTCATTTCACGCGATATGAGGTAGAACGCCATGACAAGGGCGACAACGGAGCCGACAACGCTGGCCGTGACGACTTCGATGCCAAGCCGATCGTCCCCGCCTACGTAGGGCCTCCGCGCCGCCGCCGGTATGTCGGCAAGGTCGGCAGCCGGAATAGCCTGATAGTTCAGCCGCCGTTGCTGTTCGTCGGGCGAGGCGCTGACGTCGATGTCGGCCCGGTCAAATCCCGAGGACAACAAATCCTGTGCGGCGGTGTCGAGCGCTCTCCGGGAATGGAAGACGCCCGTCACCTCTCGTGTACGGAGCCGGTCAAGGACATCTGAAGGTTCGGACATCGGGCGTGCGCTCCGGTCCAACTAGGACGATTTATAATGGTATTCCGTCAGCTTCTTCAGTTCCTCCTTTGATGCGCCGGGCAGGGTGATCTTTTGTCCGTTGTCGTCGATGACGAGGCTCTCATAGGGCACCACTATCAGGCGGCCGCCGACGCCGAGGAACCCGCCGACCTGTAGCACAGCAAAGTTCAGTTGCTTCTTGTCCGCGATGACATCATCGAGGGTCCCGATCTTTTCGTTCTTGTCGTTGATAACGTTGCTGCCCAGCAGCTTGCTCATGCGATAGCCGTTGGCCACGACCGAGAAGTCGACCTTGACGAGACTTACGCCGGCTTGCGGAAGTGCCGGGGTGGTACTGGTAGTGGTAGTGAATGCCGCGATCGACGCGAGCGCAATCCAGATCATCCAGTTGGGAGCAGTCCTGTGTGCCGTCAGCGCGTGACTGGGTGAATGCGGCGATGCCATGCGGGTGTCAGAGTCAAGAGAGGCTCCAAGTCTGTTGAACGCAATCATGAGTGTCTCCTGGGTTGATCGTGACTGCAGAATTAAGCTCTCAATCCGGACAACGGCGATGATCGTTGTCAATTCGGCGGGCCGCTAATCGCTCGGCACGTCCGAGCCGACCTGTTGGTCTGTCAGGCATGGCTGTCGGCTGTGAGGCGCGTTTGAATTGCCGACACCAGGGACGCGAAGTCGAACGGACCATCATGACGGATACCATTGATAAAAAAGGCAGGTGTGCCGTTTACGCCACTGCGTACACCGCCCATGAAGTCGTTCCGTACTTTGCTTCTGAACTGTCCCGTTTCGAGAGCATGGCGCAGCATCGCCTCGGGAAGCCTTAGCTTCTCGGCAATCAATATGATCGTCACAACACTCAGGACGGCCTGGTTTCGAAACAGCGCGTCATGCATTTCCCAGAATACGCCCGCCGAACCCGCAAATTCGGCGCTTTCGGCCGCGACCTGGGCATAGGGATGCACTTCGGTTAGCGGAAAATGGCGGAAGACAAATCGCATCTGTCCCTGGAAATACGATTCCACCTGGTCGACGACGGCACACGCCGAAGCGCAAAACGGGCATTGATAGTCGCCATATTCCACCACACTTAACGCAGCGTGGGCCGCTCCTCGGATATGGTCACTTTTGTTGATCGGCATTTGCAAGTTGGCCATGTGCGTTTGCCTTGTCGGAGAGTTGTTCGAGAGCGTCGAGAATCCCATCCGCGCCGGGATTGAGCGTGAAGTTCGGCGCGACGATTCCGGCAGTCAGGATGGATGACATCGTCTTCCTCGTGCGTGAGTTGTGGCCCCGAATTGAATCGATGCCGTTCTAGAGGAATGCGCCGCTCGCTTCGTTGATTGCTGTCAATTGTGTGGCTTTCAAATCTTCAACGTGGCTGCACACGGAGCTGCGATGGCCGCAGATCCGGCCGGCGTTACGTAATTTTACGATACGCAAAACCCGCGAGTCCTTGGAACGCCGGCATCCTGCAATGTTTTATGGAACCAAGTAGGGCCGGCGACCTTCGAAACAAAGGGTGAAATCATGAAAACGAGAGCGCATGCGATAGATTACTATCGGCGGATTCTTTCGGGGCAGCCCCATTCGTTGAAGCAAATAGATGCATTCGCCAAGATTGTGCTTTGCAATCGTGGTCAGGAAATTCCACGAAGTGTGAATTCCGCCGGTCACTGGTATTGCGTCATTTCCGGGGCGGTTCGCAGGTGCGCGCTCCGGACCGATGGACGGCGGCAAATCCTTGATCTGATGCTGCCCCGAGATTTCTTCTTCGTGCCAGGCGATGGGGACGAGGCCACCATCGAAGCGATTGCGGAAGAAACGGCGCTTGCCAGTTATCCCGGTGAGCGGATCGAACGGCTGGCCGAGCGTGATCCGGAGTTCGCGCGGGAGCTCCGCGACGTAGCCTTCCAGGCGTTAGCCAGATCCCGCGCCCAATTGATGATTATTGGCGGCGTCACCGCACTTGAGAAGGTCGGTTCCTTTCTCCTTTCGCTCGACGGTCGGTCCTCAGACGAAGATGGACAGGTCGTGCTACCCATCTCGCGCTACGACATCGCTGACTACCTTGCGGTTTCGGTCGAGACGGTATGTCGCTCCTTTACCAACCTGCAGCAGAGGGGTGCCATTACGTTGGCGGGCAAACGTACGGTCAAGATCCTGAACCGCGCCGCGCTGGAAGACCATGTTGGCGAAAGCCAGGGAGCAGGGGCCTAACCCTATCCCTTGGCATCTGGCGGAAGCCTGTTAAGTCTCGCCATGATTCCCAAACGAAGGGCTTCCGCGAGTTGGCGCATGCCAAGCCGGTCCATCATGCGCGCGCGGTGAACTTCGACCGTTCGCACGCTGAGGCCGAGATTGTACGCAATCACCTTGTTGGAGTGACCGTCGATCAAGCCGTCAAGCACGTCCCGCTCGCGCGGACTGAGACCCGCAATCCGCCGTGCTGCGTCCGCGATCTCGTCATTGCGATCGGACTGCCTGCCTGCAAAGGCCATCTCGATCGAACTCAGCAGCGCGCGGTCGCTGTATGGCTTTTCCAGGAAATCGATCGCGCCCGCCTTCATCGCGTGGACCGCTGTTTGAATATCGCCCTGAGCAGTCACCACGATTACCGGAAGATCGCGTCTGATCGTGTTGAGACGTTGCTGGACCTCCAGGCCGTTCATGCCTTGCAAGCGGATATCCAGCAAGAGGCAACCCGCCTTGATTGTTTTTGCAGCTGTGAGAAACGCGCCCGGATGTTCGAAGGTAACGGGCTCCAAGTTCGCCGAGCGCAAAAGTCGCTCCAGAGAGCGGCGGACTGACTCATCGTCGTCGAGAACATAGACGGTTCGTCCAGCAGGCATCGGCAAGTCGTCCGGAAAGGATGAACGAATATTGGCCCCTGCCTCACACCTGGTGCGACCGTCAAGTGACTGTGCGCTTGCACAAGTTGGTACTGAGTTGGGAAATAATCAATGCCAAAATTGATGTCCTGCGACAATGTGGCGTGGTGAGGCCGGCCGCCTGTGCCGGCAACGCAGGTTGCGAAAAGCTCGTGATGCTCGGAACCGGCTGTCACACGATGATCCATCGCCGGCAGAATCCATAAAGAGGTGACATGGTCGCTGTGCGCTTGCAGAAGTCGCCAGTTATTGGGAACGCGCTGCCTGCCGTCCCGCGGCCGCCACGTGCGGCGTGCCTTCGAAGCGGGGGTCGCGCGCCTGCAGAGGATTTAGTGCAGCGTCAATCGCGTCGTCGACCCGCTCAAGCCATATGAAGCGCAATCGGCTGCGCGCATTTTCAGGGACATCCTCGATATCCCTTCGATTGCGGGCAGGGAGCATGATCGTGGTAATCCCTGCCTGGAGCGCGCCAAGCACTTTCTCCTTCACGCCACCGATCGGGAGGACCAGGCCGCGCAGCGATATCTCGCCGGTCATCGCTGTATCGCTCCGGACCGTGCGGCGGGTCAGAAGTGAAGTCAGTGCCAGAAACATAGCGACGCCCGCGCTTGGGCCATCCTTGGGAATGGCGCCGGCCGGGACGTGAACGTGGACATCGGACTTCTGCAGCGCGATCGTATCGATGCCAAATTCAATGGCGCGCGACTTGACGAGGGAGAGCGCCGCCTGCGCGCTTTCCTTCATCACCTCACCCAGCTGACCGGTGAGGATCAGTTTGCCCCGGCCGGGAATGCTGGTCGCCTCGACAAAGAGAATATCACCGCCGGTGGGAGTCCAGGCGAGGCCAGTAGCGACTCCGGGCACGCTGGTTCGCATCGCGACTTCCTGCTCGAAACGCCGCGGCCCCAGAATGGCAGGAAGGTCCGTCGGCGCGGCGACAAAGCGTGTGACGCTCGCCTCGGCTATCCGCATAGCCGCGTGCCGGCAAATGGCGCCGATATGCCGCTCCAGGTTCCGCACACCGGCTTCGCGCGTGTAGTTGCGGATGACGGCCGTAATGACGTCGTCGGAGATTTCACATTGCTCGCTGGTTAGACCAGCGGACTTCAGTTGACGCGCGAGGAGATAGCGCTTGGCGATCGCCAGCTTATCCTCCTCGATGTAACCCGGCATCTCGATGATCTCCATCCGGTCGCGCACCGCGGCCGGGATATTTTCGATCACGTTGGCGGTGCCAATCAGCATGACCTTGGAGAGATCAAAGGGAATCGCAAGGTAGTTGTCGCGAAACGCCGCGTTCTGCTCGGGGTCGAGCACTTCGAGCAGCGCCGCCGCCGGGTCGCCGTGAAATCCCGCACCCAGCTTGTCCATCTCGTCCAGCATCATCACCGGGTTGCGCGTTCCTGCCTTCCGGATCGACTGGATGACGTTCCCCGGCAGTGCGCCGATATAGGTTCGGCGGTGTCCGCGTATTTCGCTTTCGTCATGGACGCCGCCGAGGCTCAGTCTCACGAACTTGCGTCCCGTGGCGCGGGCGATGCTTTGGCCGAGTGAGGTCTTGCCGACGCCTGGAGGTCCGACAAAGCAGAGTATTGGGCTCTTGCCTTCCGGATTGAGCTTGCGCACAGCAAGGTGTTCAAGAATTCGCCGCTTCACCTTCTCAAGGCCATAGTGATCGTCATCGAGAATTCGCCGCGCTTCGACGATGTCGATTTGCTCCGGATCCAGCTTCGACCAAGGCAGCTCGGTCAGCCATTCGAGGTAGCTTCGCGTCATCCCGTACTCTGCCGCGGCCTCCGGCATGCGTTCGAGCCTTTTCAATTCCCGCCTGGCCTGCTCCTCGGCCTCCTTCGGCATTCCGGCCTTGTCGATCTTGTGATTGAGTTCCTTCAGCTCGATGGACTTGGCGTCGTCGTCACCTAGTTCCTTCTGAATCTGCCGAAGCTGTTCGCGAAGAATGTGCTCGCGCTGCTGCGACGAAAGGGTCTGTTGCGTCTGTTCGCCAATTGCCTTTGAAAGCTGCAGGACCTGGATTCGCTTCGCCAACAGGCCGAGCAGCTTGTCGAGAAGCTGGGTTACGTCGAAGGTTTCGAGCAGATCCTGCTTCTCGCCAACAGGAATATCGATGATGCCGCTGAGAAAATCGGCGAACACGGACGGCGAATCCAGGCCTTCGATGGCCGCTGGAATTTCCGGCGGAAGGTTCGGTAGCAACTGGATCGCTTCCCGGGCCCGCGTCTTGAGCAGACTCATGCGCGCCTCGACTTCGGGGGTCATCACCTCGGATATGCCGGCCTCCTCGATGCGCGCTACGATGTAGGGAAAACCGGAAAGAAATTCCTTGACGCGGAATCGTCTTACGCCGCGGCAGATCGCATAATGGGTCGCCTCGGAAGTCACATAGCGCAGGATTTCGGCCACCGTGCCCACATGGCGCAGATCCTCAGGCCTCGGCTGCTCAACGGCAGGGTCGTTCTGCAGCAGCAGACCGATTTTGCGGCAACTGCGGACGGCTTCCTGTACGGCAGCGATGGACGACGGCCGGGCAATCGTCAAAGGCAGCACGATACCGGGGAACAGCAGCATATTGCGAATCGGCAAGATAATGATTGCATCCTCGGGCACGGCAGCCGGGCTTTGATCGGTCGTGGTGCCGGATTCGCGTTTGGATGCGTCAGCCATCGATCGGTCCTTCCATCGATTGCTTGAAGAAGGTCAGCACGAGACATCCGTTGCGGTATTCCGATTGACCGAACCGTAGGTCCGTAGTCGGAAACGCAATCCGGCGCTCGAATCTCCCGTAGGGGATTTCGAGACGGACCGCGGTGCCATCGCGCGGAATCGTGCCCTGTTGGCGAAGGCCAACGACCGAAACGCCATCATCATCGATCGTCACTTTCAGGTCGTCGCGGTCGACGCCCGGAAGCGCGACCGTTATTCGAGCCTCGGAATCGGTCGCAACGATATCGATTGGAGGCTCCCAAAAGGCCGCGGAAGCGATGGCGGTCATCGGCCGGAAGAATTGACGATGCAAGCGCTCGGCGCGTTCGATCATTTCGCAGGCAGTGGCCCACATAAGAGTTCCTGGATCGACTGCGGCCATGTCATCCTCGTGCGCGTGCCCGTCGAGCCTATGACGCAACTCGAGAGGTCACCTTGACGATCGTCAACCGGCAGCCATCGCGGGACCGTCCTAGTGGGTGATGACCAGCGGTACCGGTGAATGATGCAGGAGTCGTGAGGTCGTGCTGCCTGGCAACAGTTCGTGCAGGCGCGAGTGGCCATAGCTGCCAATCACGAGCAGGTCGGCGCCCAGCCGCCGGCATTCCTCGATCACGATGTCGGCAATTTCGTCGTCCTCTCCGACCGCGCGATACTTCACCGCGTTGATGCCGTGATGCCGCAGATGCTGCGCGGCATCGTTGGCCCTCAGCGCATCGGTTTCGGCCGGTTGTTCGTTTTCCACCACGAGAAGCCAGACTTTCCTCGCTCGCTGCAGATAGGGGAGGGAGTCGGACAGCGCGCGAGGCTTCCGTTCCAGGCAACCACGACATGATCGAGGGGCGCCATGGTTTTTTGTCTTCCGGAACCAGAAACAGATGACGTCCCGCGCCGTAGAGGAGTTCTTCGATCAGACTCCGCGGTTCGTTTGGTCGGCCGTTCGGGCGAAGCGCCACGAAGGTGTCGGCGGCACGTGCCAGGAGCGAAGCAGTATCGGCGACGTCGCGTTCGCCTTCCACATCGAACCGCCGGAGGAAGGTTGGTTGCCGCAACCGCTCCAGCCGCTGCAGCACCGTGGCTTCGACGGCGTCGCCGGCCTTCCTTGCATCGTGCAGCAGTGTTGCCGGTCCGCTGGACCCCGCATCCTGGACCACATCGGATATAGCCGCCGGCAAGACGTTGAACAGCAGCCCGGTGATATGACTTTCGAAAGTTGCGGCGATCTGGCTGACAGCGGCCAGCCGCGCGAAGTCTCCTGCTGTCCCATCCAACCGAACCAAGATGTCCTTGATCATAATGACCTCGCAGGACGCCGCCAGCACGCCGAAGAAGAAGGACCGCTCGGATTTCGCCGGCGGTCCAAGTCTGGGGGAGGAAAGACCCGGGGAAGGGACACCGACAGGAGGATACTGCCGGTTGTCCAACACTACGAATAGAACAGGGCCGCGCATTGACAACGCTCAATTTCCGTTCAACCTTTCATGACCCGCGTGCTCGTGGAGCGCTGGGCGTCGTCTACTGGTTAATGCGCGACCGCGATCAGCGCGGGGACGAGGACGTCTGAGTGTGCGCGTTGTACAAGTAGACCGGCAGTTTCTCCAATGCCGCGCGACTTGCTCCCGGAAGCACGATGAAGCCGCGCGATTCGTCCAGCTTCAAACTGTTGAAGGGAACGGCGACCAGGTGTGGTCCGGCCCCGATGAAATCGCGGACGGAAAGCACTGCAAAGATACGTCCGTCCTTGCTGAAGATGAAATCGTTGATCTTCCCGATCGTCTCGTTCTTGTCGTTGACGATTGTCTTCAACTTCAGCGTTTCGGCGGGATAGCCGTTCGCGACCTCGTTGACATCAAGCGTAACCAGGCCGACTGGTTGCGCCGCCGAGTATTGCCCCGGCAGACAGACGAGGACAACAGCAACCGCAGCAAGCCACGGCGAAGGAGGCCCTCCTTGGAGAGGCTTCCGTCGAATGCCGTAGGCGTTTGCGCGTTACTGACATGGGGGGTGCGGTGCCGGTGCCACAGTTTGAACGACGGACGGTATTATCGGAGCTTGAGCCACTGGTAGTTGGCTCCCTGACGATCTCGGTCACGAGTTTCGTATCAGGATCGATCAACACGATGCGGTCGGGCAGTTTTACAAAGATCGGGCAGTTTTACAAAGAGAAGGCCTTTTACCTCCGGCACCCGGTCTGTGACATGGTTGGGAAGCGCTTGCGTGTTCATCGAATCCGGCAGCTTGCTTCCGACCCGCGGTTGCGTGCCGCCGGGCGCGGGCTGTGATAGCGAGGAGGCAAGTCTCTGGCTAATCATTTGTTGCTGACTCGACGTGAGATCGGCTTGGGCGGTATCGGGCTTCTGGGCGGCGGCGAAACCTGTGCTGCCAAGAAGTGCAAGGGGCGACGGTGCCTGCGCAAAGGAGTCTGTTCATCGTGTTATCTCCTGGATCGGGAGCCGAGGCCGCCAATGGTCCCGGCGTGGTGCGTCGGCCACCGGTACCGGCAAGGAAACGGCAAGGCGGCTGGCCGAGCGTTGACCATCGTCAAGATTTGCGGGAATTGAATGGTGCGCGCGAATGGCCAACGCTGGCATCAGTAATTGAACGCAGCGGGATATTGCTAAGCCGTGTGCGGCGGATCCGGATATGTCGGCGTCTTCTTCGCGCGTTGCGGCGTCATTTTTGCCGGCGATGGCTTGCCGGGAACACCACGCGGTCCAAGCAACTCCTGCTGGATGTCATCCTCGGTCTTGCGTGGCAGTCCATCATCAAGTTGGCGAGGTTCACCGAATATAAGCATCTTCTCACTCCGGATTTCCTGCTTAGTCCAGGAGACTTCAATAGGCGTTGACCGTTGTCAAACCGACCAATCGCTTTTTTCTCCATCGGCCGACACGTTCTTTGGCAGAGAAGGCAGGGTAAACCGGAAGATCGTTCCGCCTCCGGCGTTTGGTTCGTATCGCAGCGTGCCGCCGTGCGCTTCGGCAATTGACTTGCAGATCGTAAGACCGAGTCCCATGCCATTGCGCTTGGTCGATCGAAATGCCTCGAAAAGATGGTTGGCGATTTCGGCCGGTAGTCCCGGGCCACGGTCGGCAACAGCGATCTCGACAAACCCATCATCGAGCAACGCGGTCGTTACTCCGAGGTCATAGCGGCTACCACCCGTCATCGCTTCATTGGCGTTCCGCAGCAGGTTGACCAGCAATTGTTGTACCTGAACCCGGTTTGCCAGCACATTCTCGGCCTTCGGATCAAAGGAGAACCTGACCTGAGCGGTCCGCGCGGCGCTGCCCGCCAGCGCGAAGTCACTTGCATCACGAATGAGAACGGAAAGCGTTTCGACGCGCATTTCCGCTTCGTCGCGGGTGACGAATTCGTGCAGACGCCCAATGATCCGGCCGATGCGAAGCGCCAGTTCTGCAGCCTCGTCCATGATTTCATGATAGGCGTCGATGCGGTGAGCGTTACCGTTAGCCATCATCCTGCGCACGGCGTTAACGGAGTTGGTGAGAGCGGTTAGAGGCTGGCTGATTTCATGCGCGAGCGCACCGGCCATTTGACCGGCAACGCTTAGGCGAGATGCATGCAGTAGCTCCTGCTGCAGATCTCGCGTGCGGGCATCGGCGCGCTCGCGCTCCGCAATTTGTGCGCTGAGTTCGGTCGTCTGCTCGATAACGCGCCGCTCGAGCGACTCGTTCACCTGGCGCAGGTCAGCCTCCAGTTTCTTCTGATCCCGGAGATCGCGGCTCACTGTGGCTAGGTTCCTCGGCCGCCCGGTGCGCGGATCGTCGATCCGAAACCAATCGACAAAGAATGGAATGGTCTCGCCGGTCTGAAAATGCTGGAAATCCAGCTCGCCAAGCCATCGGCCGGTTTGCAGCACGATCGGCAACAGCGTTTCGCGCGCATGCTCGCGATCACGCTCGGCAATGATATCGAAGATCAGGAGCTGCGAGATTGGCGCGTTGCGGGGCAGCCCGACCAAGTTGCGGCCGGCCGGATTGATGTATTGCGGAATACCTTCCATTGTGCCGAAGCCAATGAATTCGGATGATCGCTCGATGACCGTCATCAGACGCCGTTCTTCTGCTGTCTCGGATTGCCAGCGGCTCACTGCGAGAGTGGCGTCGTTGGCGGCAATGCCAAGTAACAGACGCTCTTTTTCGTTTGGAAACCTGGATCGAAGCGATCCAGCCACCACCTTCGCGGTGCCGGTGAAGCCGATGGGCACTGAAACGACGGCGAGCTCGCCCGCTCCAATCGGGTCAGCGATCGACATCGTTTGTTCGCTGCGCCCCGATCCGTTGCCGCGTACGGCGCTCTCGACGGCGCTTACAAAGGCCGCCGACATCCGGCTACCAGAACGGGTCACTTCCACTGACGGATCGTTCCTTGTACCCGGCAGTGTCACGTAGACGAAGTCGGCGCTTAGCATCGTAAGCAAGGCTGCCGACACGCTGTCGGCGATCTGTTGTGGCTGATAGTCCTTCCAGATGGCGGGCAGCGTGGAAAGTGCGATCAGATCGCGTAGGCATTTCCGCAGATCGTGCAAGTGAGAGTTGTTTTCTACCCACGTCATGGCGATGGAACCTGCGGGCTTGTCGGTAGCGTTTGGCCGCCATGGTCTACGTGTGACCGGTGAACGCTCAGCCTGTCAAGAAAGTTCGGTGGGGCAGCGCATTCATACCGCTTAAGCTCGGCGGAAATCGACGGCGCATTACGTATTTTTACGTAATCGCTTTCACGCCCTCAAACCCCGCAAACTGTCATGGCATCTGCGACCGACCAGAGTGAAGCCCATGGCTGCAAATATGGTGAACAACGGTACGACGATGCGAGCGTGCGGGTGCAAGCGCCAGCGTGTTTGTTGACAGTCAGAAGTATCGCGTGATGCTTCCATTCATGGCGAAAGCATTCGAGACTGGTGATAAACTGGTGCACATCATTGACAAGAACGATGGCGATGAGCGGCGGGCTCGCCTCACCCAGGCCAGCATCGACGTCGATACCGCCAAGAAATCGGCCCAGCTCGAAGTCTTGCGCCAGGGAGCATGCACGTCGTCGCTGGCTACTTTGACATCAGCGCCGGATGCTTGCCAATCTATACAGGCGAGTTGCCCTCGATAATGAGCGTTATGAGGTCGCGCCTGTAGTCTAATCAGGAGTGGTCGTTTCACGACCTTCCGGGCGTGACGGATCAGATCGAGTATGAGAGCCGCTTCAATCTGATCTGACCAAAATTCGACGACGTCACCGTATGCGCCCTTGACGCTACCAAGTTTAGCGCCGAGATCATGATTTGCTACGCACGCATCTGTTCGTGATGGAAATGTGACAATTGTCGTCGGGATAAGTCTGCACTTGTTGCGGTTTATGACAGTGGTGTTTTTCGGGAAAATCCGGTGCACCGGCAACTTCGAAAGTTGCGAACAACCTATTGCGACTTTGGGCGTTGACCCCTGCATCACTCTCCCTGACCGAGGGAGTTGACCATGCCGCGATATTACTTTCATCAGTATTCGAACGGCCGGCGATCCGAAGATCGAAAAGGCACGATCCTTCGCAGCGCCGCCGAAGCTTGTACCTGCGCCATTCGCCACGCGCCCGCTCGTTTAAGGGCAGCGATCCGCGAGAGGGACAACGACAACTTCGTTGCCACTGAAATCTCGGACGGCGAGCGCACCCTGTTTGTGGTCAGAGGAAAGATAATCATCGAAAAGTTCTAATTACTCTCGATGATCGACTGGACAGGCAGCTACGTAAAATTACTGAATTTCCGGCTGCGTCGGTTTTTTAGTAGTTACCAGTCGTTGGAGAAAGCGTATCGAGGCGTCGCATGCAGGACATTCAGAAACGGATCGATGAAATAGAGACCCAGGCGTCTGAATCGGCCTTGATTGCTGATCTGGCTACGGATCGTGAGGCGCGAATCTACAACGACAGGCTGGCGCGGGAGCTTCGCGAGTTTGCAGCGGACTTGCGTAAGCAAGCGCAAATCACAAGGAACGTTAGGCCGTCTTTCGCGGGCACCGTCCAGCCCACGTCTGACGGTCGTGCCCGATACAGGTCCTGATCGCCATGCGTCGTCGATCAAAGCCACACAGTTTTGAAGACCAGCTAGCGGTAGCAAAAGAGCGGCTGGAACGAGAGATCGCGAAGCTGCCCGGCGGTTCCGAAAGGGATGTATTGGTCAGGAAAATCAGGCAGGTTGATACAGCTGCAGGCATGAATGCGTGGCTGTGGGCGCGGAAAAATGCGCCGAAGCGATAGATTGCAAGATTCGTTCATCGGAGACGATTGTTCAAGTCGGATAAAGCATGCGGATCGTACAGATTGCTTCCTTGGCTGAAAGCATCCCTCCCCAGCTGTATGATGGAACGAAGCGCGTCGTTGCTTGGTTGGTGGACGAGCTGGTGGAGTTGGGGCACGATGTCACCTTGCTACGGCTGCGACGCACGCCCATCATCCCTTATGAATTCTTCCTCGGGGGAGCGCCATTCGACCGTTCTGCCCTCTCCCTTGAGGAGGTCGGCCACGATCCTAGGCGCAGGATCGGAGAAATATCGCAGGTTCGGCTGGTGTTCGGAAGAGGCGAATGTCCGAAATTGTAAGCTGACACCATAATCCCTGATGCTTGCGCTGGATCAATTCAGCCAGCCCGAGAGGTGGCAAGAATTGCAATAAGCCAAGCCGCTCGGTGAGCGAGTTGCGACGGGACCTAGAGGCCCCGAGACACCGGACACTTCTCGGGCCTCTGAGCCGTCTACTCAACGCCAATTAGCTTGCCTTCCTAGCTCGCATCGACGACCGTCTCACTGGGGCTCGCTTGTGTCCAGTGACACGCTGATGATGTGTTAAGGGCGTGCTGCGGCCACCTTCCGCGCTTTGGCGCAATGCTTCCATCAGGTCAACAACCTCAGCCGAGGGCCGCTCCTTTGGCGGTTTATCGATCTTTTCGCCGCGTCGTTTCCTCTTAATCAACGCTCGCAGGGCTCGCTCGTAGTGATCCTCGAATTGTTCGGGATGAAAGTGACCAGCCTTCATCGCGAGTATTTTCCTCGCTAGCTCAAGCATTTCTCTCGGTGCTCTCTCCTCTAGCAGATCACCGAAATAATCCCTCTCGTTCCGGATTTCATAGGGATATCGCAGCGTCACGCCCATCAGGCCCTTGCCACGCGGCTCAATCGCCATGACATGTTCGCGCGTCGTGAGCACCACCCTGCCGAGCGCTACCATGCCCTCTTTCCTGATTGCCTCTCTGATGACCACGTACGCTTGCCGGCCGATTTCCCCCGCCGGGGTCATGTAGTAGGGACGGCTCAAATAGAGATCGTCAATCTCGTTTCGTGGCACGAACTGATCGATCTCGATTGTATGCGTCCCTTCGATCTCGATCGTCTTGAGATCATCCTCGGTGAGGGCGACATATTGCCCCCTACCGACTTCGTAGCCCATGACAATGTCTTCCGGGTCGACCTGCTTCCCGGTCTCGGCATCCAGCTTGCAGTATTTGATCCGGTGTCCGGTATTCTTGTTGATCAGATGAAATCGGACCTTCTCGCGGTCAGAGATCGCTGGGAACAGCTGGATCGGACACGACACTAGCGACACACGCAGATAGCCCTTCCAGTAAGCACGTGGGGCCATCAGCCTCTCCATTCGCTAATCTATCGTGTGTCGGCCAGTTGCAACGAGTTTCTGGCTCGGCTGCCTACTTTGCGACAGGGCCAGACGACGCCCAGGTGACTGGCCAAAGCGCGCGGATCTCCTTCGGCAGAGACTGAACTACGTGGCCGATTTCTCCTGCGGAGACATGGTTCTCAAGTGTCTGGAAGACGGCACGTACAGCATCTTCGCGGTTGATGAGCGCTGTGTTGGGGAGGCGCGTGTCAATCCAGGCTAGGAATTCGTCCCGTGATCGAATCTTTTCCGGCTTTCCCGCCGGACGCCACGCCTCGTAGTAGATACCGCGCATTAACATCGGGAGTTGTTCGCCGAGATGAGCCGCCTCATCGGTTGTCAAGCGGTCGCGCAGGCAATGCAGCACCGCTCGCAACGCCTGATAGGCCTCGTGACGATCGGAGCCCAGCATCTCTCCGATTTCCTTGAGCCACGTGTTCGTCTTGTGAAGCGTTTCGTCAAACACCTCTAGGCCGGTCAAGCTCATGATACACCTTCCGGATTGAATGCGGACATTCCAAATGCGGGTCGAGCCGAAGTGGTCGGTCACGGCCCCCAAGATTTGCAAGATTCTGCGCGCGCCCGCCTGGGCCGCCTTGATGGGTGTCAATTCGCTGCATTCGTCCAGATCGCAAGCACGTGCGCAGTGACGGTTTTTGCAAGGAGTTCTAGGTGACGCCCGGCCCGGCCCTCCATAAGAGACGCAGGCAATGTTCAATGCGCAACGAGGCAGCACGGATACACAGGTTCATGTATTTCTTACCTTGATTGACAGGTATCAACATTGTCGCTCAGAATTTAGAACCGCGTTGGCTGGAGTACTTGAGGGAGTGGACAACCACCGCTGGGGACTCACTGGAAAGAATGCCCTATGCGCAAGCGGACTCCGGCGACCGCTGGCTTTGTGCTCGACGCAACAATGGGATAGCGTCTACCTCGGCCATCGAAAGGGTGATGATCCGGCCTCTGCCAGGACAGTCGATCGCTTCGTACCTCAATCAGATAACGAGCTGCGCGTTTGAAGCCGCAGGAACGATAGCGCGCAAAGCCGATTGATAGGGAGCTCTTTTGAAGGAGTTTCCTGATGGATCTGAAAGGCAAGAAGATCGCGATCCTGGCCACCCATGGCTTCGAGCAATCCGAACTTGAAGTGCCTCGCGACCGTTTGAAGAAAGCGGGTGCAACCGTCGAGGTGATTTCGCTGACCGCCGGCGAAATCAAGGGATGGGACATGAAGGACTGGGGTCGGCCGGTGAAGGTCGACAAGTCGCTCGATCAAGTCTCATCGTCGGACTACGACGCCATCGTGCTACCGGGCGGGCAAATCAATCCCGACCTGCTGCGGGTCGAACCGAAGGCCCTCAAGTTCATCAAGGAGATTTTCGACGCCCAAAAGATCGTCGCCGCGGTCTGCCACGCACCGTGGCTGTTGATCGAGACCGGGATCGCGAAGGGACGGAAGATGACGTCCTACAAGTCGATCAAGACCGACGTCATCAATGCCGGCGCAAAATGGGAGGATTCCCAGGTCGTGGTCGACCAGGGCGTGATTACGTCGCGCAACCCGGGTGACCTCGAAGCGTTCAGCGCGAAGATCATCGAGGAGGTCAAGGAAGGCCGCCACGTCAGGCGGAGCGTAGCCTAACCGCCGTGTTGTTGGCGTTCAGGCCAATCAACTGACCAGTCGCAGCCGGAGGCTAGACCCAAACGCGCTCGGGAATAAGAGATGAAAGCAAAATCCGTCACTGTCGGTTCGGAGCGGTCATTTGTCCTCGTCCTCGACCAGGGAGAGGAGGCGTTCGGGGCGATCACCGATTTCGCGAACAAGGAGCAGGTCAGCGGCGCCGCTGTGACGGCGATCGGTGCCTTCGCTCATGCCGAGGTTGGCTGGTTCGAACTCGCGGCTAAGAGCTACAAGCGGATCGCTGTCAACGAGCAATGCGAAGTCCTCAGCCTGATCGGCGATGTGGCGGAGAGCGATAGCGGCACGGCCAGCCTTCACCTCCACGCGGTGCTTGGTCTGCAGGATGGCTCCGTGCGCGGCGGCCACTTCCTGTCAGGTTCAGTGCGGCCGACGCTGGAAGTCACGATCAACGAAACAGTCAAGCATATGCGGCGGAAAAAGCGCCCCGATCTCGGGATCGCCCTCCTCGATCTCTGAGCGGGAGGATGAATCAGTCCATTAATTCATTGCATTTTCGTCAGCGATCGAAGGTTTGATCGCACTTTAGCTCAGTCGTTTCTGATGCGAAAAAAATTAGTGCGGTACTGAGATCTTGAGCCGCACTCACAAGCGTCCAGTTGCGCAAATTCGGAAGTTGACCATCTGAGGCGTCTTTGATCACCGAAGACGGCGTCGAACTGTGCTATCGCGCGTTAGATAACGAAGATCACTTCTTGAGATGATCGAGGTAGGCTTCGACGGGATGCGTTGTGCTGGCACGGCAAACTTCGTGGAAAATTGATCGTTGTCAGCGCGTAGAAACGGGCTGCCAGCTACTGGCGTCGGGAATCCGTCGGAATCTAACTCGGAGACTACGAACAATGGCAAAGAAACTCGAAAAATCGCAGTGGATCGTCTATTTCGATCTCATATCAAAAGCACTGGGCGGCAAACGTGTCGAGATCGAGGTGGCGTCGCTTAAGCTTGGTGATCAGATCGAGGTGCACTGGCTACCGTTCTTTGGGATTTCCTATGATCCAAGGGACGACCTAATCTCGCTCGTGCTCGAAGGACATGATCATCTGATCCACAAACCCAGAGAAATATACATCGAAGGAGAAGGTCTGGAGTTGTCCAGCCTCGAGGTTGTCGACGCGGACGGCGTGCGTCAGATCGTCGTCCTCAGAAATCCTCTGATGCTGCCGGCACCATCTGTAGCAAAAGCGGGCTGATCGTTCCACTAATACAAAGAAACAAACGATTGCCCATGCTTTGGAGCGCGCAGAATGCTGCGATCATCAATCGGGCATCTGCTCGCGATGAGAACCCAGACGCGCTCCAACAGGAGTAGCATATGCTGAGGCGTCGTCGTTTCAAACAGGGACCTCTTCGCACAAGCGCCGTTCAGAACGGATGCCGAGACCTCAGCCATCAACTCCACGAACCTGTCAATCGATCCCAATAGATGATTGGCGGGACGTGCCGCTCGAGCGGGCCGGCAAGCGACGAATTTCTGCGGTATGGCGCAATGGATCATCTCGCGGTCCGGCGCGTTGATCGAAGCACGCGCTACTAAGGAGCAAGCGATGCCCGAGCTAGCCGTTTCACGCGAAAAGGTCAGCTTTTTGATCGAAAAAGCGCAGGAGTTTGATGTCAAGGACTTGCCGGCGGATGAGGAGTCCGGATCGAATCCTGCTGACGATGCTGAAGTCGACGTATTGCAGGACGATGGCTGCGACGCTGTCGCTGCCGAGATGGCGAGCTTCATTAGGGCCTTGAACGAGGACGAGCAGATCGACCTCGTCGCGTTGATGTGGCTCGGACGGGGCGATGGCACGATCGACGAGTGGGAAGATTTGCGTAGCCAGGCGGCTGAACGGCGGAACGGATACCGCAATCCGCGTTGGGAGACCGTGCGTTACCTGCTCGGCGAACCGCTGTTGGGCGATCTCCTGGCCGAGGGCCTCGACAAGTTCGGAATATCCTGGGTCGATGAGGCCCCCACGCCCTGATAAGCACAATCGACAGCCGAAACAGGGATGATCGCGATGATGCATCCGGCGCCGTTACCCCGACAGCAGAGGTGAAGGAAATACAATGACAGGGATCAAACTTCCTGTCACGGAAGCCTAAGGATACCCTTGCGATGTTGACGAACGTCAAGAAAAAGCGCCTGCGCCCTATCGGCGGTGGTTACGCGAAAGGCGGTGGTTACGCGAAAGAGGAGATCATCTATGTTGCCTGACTATCCGAAGCCACCTTACCCGAATCAGAAACAGCCCGTACCCGGTTGGACCGCCAAGATGGACCCGCGTCCGGATCATGGCGAGTACAGCTACAGGGGCTCAGGTAAGTTGAAAGGCATGCGGGCTGTAATCACGGGCGGCGACAGCGGCATTGGACGTGCGGTGGCAATAGCCTATGCGCGCGAAGGTGCCGACGTCCTCATCGCCTATCTAATCGAGCACGACGATGCGCAGGAGGTCAAAGCGTTGGTAGAGAAGGAGGGGCGTAAGGCGATCTTGATCGCCGGCGACATTAGTGATCCCGAGCATTGCCGCTCCATCATCAAACACGCTGTCGACGAACTTGGTGGCATAGATATACTTGCCAACAATGCAGCCCATCAGGCGACATTCGAGGACATTAGCGAGATCAGTGACAGGGAATGGCAACTGACCTTTGAGGTGAATATCCATTCGATGTTCTATCTAACCAAGGCCGCGGTGCCCCACATGAAGCCCGGCAGCGCAATTATCAACACTACATCGATCAATGCGGACGCGCCGAACCCGATCCTTCTCGCCTATGCGACCACCAAAGGGGCGATCCAAAACTTCACTGGAGGTCTTGCACAGATGCTCGCCAAGAAGGGAATCCGCGTCAACGCCGTGGCGCCCGGACCGATCTGGACGCCGCTGATCCCATCGACCATGCCTGAACAAGCGGTGGGGAATTTCGGCGAGCAGGTCCCAATGAAGCGGGCAGGGCAGCCCGCCGAACTTGCAACGGCTTTTGTCATGCTGGCGGACCCGCTGTCGAGCTAC
Source organism: Bradyrhizobium sp. UFLA05-153 (assembly GCF_054185185.1). Classification (NCBI taxonomy): domain Bacteria; kingdom Pseudomonadati; phylum Pseudomonadota; class Alphaproteobacteria; order Hyphomicrobiales; family Nitrobacteraceae; genus Bradyrhizobium; species Bradyrhizobium sp. UFLA05-153. The sequence continues at coordinate 135,493 of NZ_JBBIAM010000002.1, read as the reverse complement.
ACTTCAGGAACAACTGTTGCGGTGACGGGCGGGAAGCCGTTTATCTGATCGCTCTCTTCATCCATTCGGGAACCTTGCCAACAAACTGCCTTCAGCCCTCGGTGGCGAGCCAGTTCGCGCAGGGAGCCGAACTTTTCGGCTTTTGCGCGCCATCAATCTCGCACCGCCGTCAACCTTGTCGACCTAGATTATCTTTCAAGCGTCGGCTACTGAGATGATGACCTTAAGAGCGTTCGTCTTGGCCGCCTCGCCGAAACGTCGCATAGGCGTCCATGATCTTGTCGAGCTTGAAGTGGTGCGCGATCAGTCGCTTGGGATCGATCTTGTGTGATTGTATAGTCTTGAGCAGCATCGGCGTTGTGACGACGAGTCTTGTCGTGATCGCGATGTTACGGTCCCATAGGCGTTCCAGATGCAGATCTACCTTGACGCCATGGACGCCGATGTTAGCGATGACACCACCAGGCGCCACGATGTTCTCGCAAGTGACAAAGCTCGAGGGAACGCCGACGGCTTCGATCGCGGTATCGACGCCACGACCGTCGGTCATCTTCATGATTTTCTCGGCCGCCTTGCCATTCCTATTGTTGATTGTTGTCATTGTTGATTGTTGTCGTCGCACCGAAGCGGGACGACATTTCGAGCCGGTTGTCGTCAAAGTCGATCACCATGAGTTCCGACGGTGAGTAGAATTGAGCCGTCAGCAACGCCGCAAGCCCGATCGGGCCGGCTCGGACGATCGCGATGGTTGCTCCGGGTTGAACCTTGCCGTTGAGCACGCCGCATTCGAACCCGGTGGGCAGGATATCGCTCAGCATTACTAATGCTTCCTCATCCGTTCCGGAGGGGGTGCGGTATAGGCTGGTTTCGGCAAAGGGAATGCGGACATACTCGGCCTGGGTGCCATCGGTCGTGTTGCCGAGGATCCAGCCCCCGTTGACACAATGCGAGTACATTCCGCGGCGGCAGTAGTCGCATTTTGCGCAGGACGAGATGCAAGACACAATCACGCGGTCGCCGGCCCGAAAGGCGGTGACGGTGGCGCCGACTTCTTCGATGATGCCGGTGCCTTCGTGGCCAAGGATACGGCATGGTGTACAGGTCGGCACGTCGCCTTTGAGGATGTGCAAATCTGTTCCGCAAATCGTCGTCCTGACGATCTTGACGATGGCGTCCGTTGGCGCGGCAATCTTCGGCTTTGGGCGATCTCAAGCGCCTTCTTTCTGGGCCCTTGGTATACCAGCGCCTTGCCAATCGAGTGAATCGTTTCGAGCATCAGGCGATGCCATAGCTTCGACCGGTGCCCAGCGTTGCCACGCTGCGCCTGGACATTGTCGCGTTTCATTGCACAGAGGAGGCGAGTGGTCAGAACCGCGCCGGGCGCTCCGATCGGACAACCGTGGGCAACGGCGCCGCACTCGACGTTGACGACATCCTGAGCGAGCCCAAGCTGCCGGTCAGGACGATGGTGATCGATGCAGAGGCCTCGTCTCGATGCGTCCAATCTCGGCGATTTTCCAGCCAACCCGATCGAGCGCCTGCCGGACGACAGGATGGGGCCGAGCCCCAATATGCGTATCGAAAACTAAGACTGTTACTTCCCAGATCCCTTGATAGCCATCAATTCGTCCGTATTATTCGGCGAGCAGGAGGGGGTGGGACTATTTGCTTGTTCATCACAGGCTGTGGAATTGCGACCGGCCGCGCCCAAGTTGATCGACATCACTGTCGACGGAAGACGCATCAAGCCTGCGCCGATTGACATTCGAGGCGCTCGCGAGAGGACCTGTTCATTGACGATGGTCAATGCTTGAAGCCGTTGCGGAGTTCATGCTCCTTGCGATGCCAGCAGCGAAGGAAGTTCCTATGAGGCTCGGGAAAATATGCATTGCTCTTGCGATACTTTCCGGCCCGCCCGCTTCCGCCTAGGCCGGCCTGTCCAGTTTTGTTGCGTAAAGCATGCGGAGATTGTATCCGCATGAAGCCTGCTCAGACATTTTGATAGCCTCGATTGTTAAGTCATCGAACGCTAGCGAACATTGCGAACCGGCGTTCACGCGATCGACAAATAATGCACTCGTGTGCGGGCATCAGTTGATGGTCTTTGGAACGCAGGTTCGATCATGAAAGTCGGAGTCGTTGGAGCAGGCAGGGTGGGGTGTTCCTGTGCTTTTGCCATGGTGGTACGGGGGAGTGCCCGGACGATTGTGATCGTGGACCGAGCGCCTAAGCGGGCGAGGGCGGTCGCCACCGATCTTCGTTACGGAGCGCCGCTCTGCCCAAAGACCACCATCGTTGATGGCAACTATGAAGAGCTTGCCGATGCCCAGCTGATTATGATTGCCGCCGGCATCAATGAAAAGGAGGGCGGCGCCACCGATCGCAGCGATCCCAAGGGCAGGTTGCGGTTGCTCGACAAGAATGCTGAAATTTATCACGAGATCGTTCCGCGCATTGTGCACGCCGCGCCTCGCGCGGTGATATTGGTCGTGACCGATCCGCCGGATCCGCTCGCCGATATTGCGCGCGCAAGCGTAAGCCATGATCGCGTGCTAAGCACCGGTACGTTTTTGGATTCCTTGCGTTTCCGCGTTCATCTGGCGGCGCATTTCGGCATCGATGCCAATCAGGTAGAGGCGCAGGTGGTCGGCGAACATGGGATCTCGCAGGTATTCCTCTGGTCAACCGCCCGGATCGCCGGCGTGCCGATCGGCGAGCTGGACGGAATTCGTGGCCGAGTGTCTCACAGTTTGCGCAGGCAGGTCGAGGCAGACGTTCGTTACGCGAATATCTCTATCATCGAAGGCAACGACGCGAGCCAGTTTGGCATTGGTATCGTTGCGGCGCGGATCGCGGAAATTATTCTTCGCGATGAACGAGCGGTGATTCCGATCGGCAGCTATAACGACAAGTTTCGCGTCACTCTCTCACTTCCAAGCGTTGTCGGGCGCGAGGGCGTGCTTCGGATTTTCGAGCCGGAGATGTCCGTCGAGGAGCAGCGGGCGCTGGAACTGGGCGCGGCTAACTTAAGGAGGTCGCTAGGTCGTCGGTAGACGGGAAGCATATTGTTGGGCTGCAGCGCCCGATGCGAAATGCGCCCGGCATGCCAGAGCTGATTGAAGATCAATCCGTCAGCCTGGTGCACCGCTCTCATGACCTGACGCCATGCCTCCACCTGCTTGTGGCGTCCGTGCCGGGAGTCCAGGCGTAACCCTGGCCTTGCATCGACAGCTGTGTTGCCTCGCTCACGATCAGGGCTGCAGATGCACGCTGCGCGTCGTAGTCGTAACAGGCCGCGAGGGAGCTCGGCACGTTGCCCGGTTGGCGCGCCCGCGAGCGGGTCAACGACGCCATGACCATTCGATGCGGCAGCCTGAAAAGGACCCACTGGTATGGCTGGAACAGCGTGTTGGTGTCCGCCGTCTGCCTGACGCGCGCGCTGCCTCAACGGTGGTGGCCTCGTCTATGTTCCCTCCTTTCGAGGGTAAACCCGCATTAGGACAGCCGCGCGATGGTGACCTGCGCTGAAGTGCACACCACCATGATGCTGCAACATCGAGGAAGGCGCCGTGATAGAGATCAATTTCATGTCCGTGCGAGAAAATCGCGCGAAACTGACGACCATCAAGGGGAGCCGGCCTGCGCACGGCATCATGAGGCGAGGAGACCGCTGCCATGATGATCGCCGCCGTGCAATCGAACCAGCCGCTCACCAGCCATGTTATGAGCGTGGCGAGATTCGAGCGATTTTTTCGAATCGTCGCCAGCCTCGATGTCGACAAGCAGGACCTCAAGCGCTACAGCGATTTCGTCAACCAAAAACTTTATGATCTCCTGCTGCGGGCCCAGGCGGCCGCCAAGGCGAATGGCCGTGTGCTGTTTGAGCCGTTCGACCTGCCGATTACCAAGGGACTGCAGGAATGCATCCATGAATTCGACAGGCTCGACGAAGAGATCGAGTTGCGGCCGATCCTCGACCGCCTCGCCACGCGCCCACCGCTTGACCTTGCTTACGGTGAGGATATCGAGACTCGCCTACCGGACATCGCGGGAGGTCTGAGTGTCGCGCTCGCGCATACGTTCAACATCATCGATCCCGGGCTGAAGAATCCATCGAGCGAGCACTGGCGGAAGTGCTTTCGTATTTTCGATCTGCTGCTGTAGCTGCGCGAACGGCAGAGTAGCCAAACATCGCGACGGCTGTCGTGAGCGAGGAGAGAGCGATGATCAGAGATGTGATGGTGTGGCTGGACGGTGGCGCCTCCGATGAAATTCGCCTAGCAGCCGTCGCCGATATGACCCGGCGGCTCGAGACCCGCGTGGTGATCGGGTTGTATCTCAACGTTCTGCCATTGCCGGGGCCGATCGAGGGCGACACCACCGCCGCGATCGTCGAGCATGCGCGCGAAACTGGCGATGCGATGGAGGAGGCGCTAGCCAAGCGGCTGCGAATGCTGGATCGGGTGGTCGAGATCCGGCGGTTCGATGTCCTGTCCGACGACGTTGCCAAAATTGCCGCGCGAGAGGCGCGCTCCGCCGACACCTTCGTGGCGCTTCGTCCCAATGGCGCGATGGATCCTGAGAAGCTCGTCGAAGGCGTGCTGTTCGGCTCGGGTAGGAACGTCTATCTTGTTCCCGAGACGGAGCGGCCGAAGATCGCCTTCGACCGCATCATGGTCGCCTGGAACGGGAGCCGGGAAGCGGCTCGTGCGCTTGCCGAAGCGATGCCATTTCTGCACAAGGCGGAAAAAGTGTCGGTCATCGTTGCGACCGGCGAAAAGCCTACCGAGGAGGAAGCCGTGATGGGGATCGATGCCGTCAATCATCTTCGGCATCATGGAATCGAGGCCAGCCTGCATCGCATCAAGTGCCGCTCCAGCGAAGTCGGGCCACAATTGATGGCGGAGGCCGAGCGCCGGAAGGCGAACCTTATTGTCATGGGCGGATATAGTCATATGCGCCTGCTCGAGCGGCTGCTCGGCGGGGTGACCTACAGCCTGATGCATGAAGCGCCTATCCCGCTGTTGATGGCGCACTAGGAACACATTGCACCCTGCCCCCGATAGCGAGATTGCAGATGCCGACGATTGATAGCCGCCGCGAGCAAATGTTTCCCAAGCTTACGCCACATGAAATCGATCGTCTTCGTCGCTTCGGCACGGTGCGGTACTACCATGCCGGCGAAGCGCTGTTCGTGACCGGAGAAGTCGCGCCGGGCATGTGTGTGCTGATCAAGGGCTCGGTGCGCGTCGTCAGGCGCGATCCGCTAGGCCATTGCGCCCCGATTGTGGAGCAGGGACCCGGCGAATTCGTCGCCGAAGTGGGACAATTGTCAGGCCAGCCTGCCTTTGTCGATGTTCACGCCATCGACGATGTCCAAGCGCTCTTGATCCCGCCGGAAAATCTACGCGCGTTGATGATTGGGGAGCCCGAACTCGGCGAACGGATCATGCGGGCTTTGATCCTCCGCCGCGTCGCGCTGGTCGAGGCCGGCGCCGGTGGTCCGGTCCTAATCGGCGCGGAATCGAGCCCTGACATCGTGCGTCTGCAAGGCTTCCTCGCCCGCAATGCGTATCCACATCAATTGCTCGATCCAGCAAAGGACGCCGACGCAGCGAAGCTTGTTCAGCAATATGCTCCAAATTCGGCAGACCTGCCGCTTGCCGTGTGTCCGAAAGGAACGATCCTGAAAAATCCGAGCGAGCCAGAGCTGGCGCGCGCGCTCGGAATGGTGCCGATCGACGACGAGAGCCGAACCTATGACGTCGCGGTCGTAGGCGCCGGCCCGGCGGGCCTTTCGACGGCGGTCTATGCGGCATCAGAGGGCTTGTCGGTCGTCGTCTTCGACGCCCGTGCCTTCGGCGGGCAGGCCGGCGCCAGCGCGCGGATCGAGAACTATCTCGGTTTTCCCGCCGGCATTTCCGGCCAGGCGCTCACCGCCCGCGCCTATGTCCAGGCCCAGAAATTTGGCGCGCGGATGGTGATCCCAGCGGGCATATCGCGGCTCGATGTGAGCGGCGCGCCGATCACGCTGTGCCTGGGGAATAGCCGGCGTGTGAGGGCCTCGACGGTGGTGGTTGCGACCGGCGCCCGCTACCGTCGCCTCAACGTGCCGAATCTACCGAGTTTCGAGGGGCGCGGCGTTTGGTATTGGGCTTCGCCGATCGAGGCACGCCTGTGTCGGGACGAGGAGATCGTTCTGGTCGGAGGCGGAAATTCGGCGGGCCAGGCCGCCGTATTCTTGCGTAACTTCGCAAAAAAAATCTGGATGCTGGTCCGTGGACCAAGCCTCGCGGAGAGCATGTCGCGCTACCTGATCGACCGGATCGCGAATCTCGACAATATCGAGGTGCTGACTCACACGGAGGTGGTCGCGCTTTATGGCAGCCGGGAAGGGCAATTGGAGCGCGTACGCTGGCGCAACAGCTCGACCGGCGAAGAAACTGAGAAGCCAATCCGCCACCTCTTCCTCTTCATCGGCGCGGACCCGGCAACGGCTTGGCTCAAGGACGCCGGGATCGCGTTGGACAGCAAGAATTTTGTGCTGACGGGATGGGACATTCCCTCCAGCATCCGCTCGAAGAGTGGGGTTGGCCGCCCGCTGCTGCTCGAAACCAGCGTACGCGGTGTATTCGCCGCCGGCGACGTCCGATCCGGGTCGGTCAAGCGCGTGGGTGCTGCGATCGGTGAGGGTGCCGTCGTCGGCGCGGAGCTACACATTGCGCTTGCTTGCCAAGGGCCAGGCTGCAATGGCGCTTGAGGTGCGACGTGAGAGGGAACGAAGCGCCAGTCAAGACGCGCACGAAGCCGCAAACGCACTTACAGTCCCATCACCGCGGTGAACGGCGGGGTGCCGAGATGTAGCGCGGCCACGACTTGCGAAGTTGACCGTCGCAAGGTCGGCACCGGTGGATCGGATCCGATCTGTTCGGACATCGAGCTGCTGCCGCAGCTTTGAGCAGCTGTTCGAATGCGATCATGAGAGCCACCATCCCCGGCGGTCGCGATTTCCAAACAAGCCACCAATATCTTGACGGCGGTCAAGGGATAGCTCGGCGGTTTGCGGCATCATCGGTCGGGTCAGGAAAACCAGCGGAGAAAATCCATGTGCGACTACAGCCTACATGCCGTTACGTCACGCCCCGCAAAGGTTGGAGAGAGTTTGGTGTCGACCAGCTTCTGCGGTACATCGACCCGCGGCTTTGCCGCCAAAGACGAACCCACTGTCGCCATTTGTCTGCTGCCCGGCACTGAGCTCGGATTCGAGCAGGACGTGAGATACAATCGCAACTGGTTGTTGACCAAGAGCGTAGGCTTCCGTGTCGCCCAATTCTGCGTGATCAAACCGAAACCGCCAAAGCAGCACCACGATGGCCTGCTGTTTCCCGACGGCACCATCGTTCTTGTGAATCTCCTGTCGAAAGGACAGCATGCTCGGGTGCTTCAATTGCCCGCCACCCGGCTGGCAAAGGAGAGGGGGGCTCACGCTGAGCACGCTTCTGTCTATTCGGCCGAGCAGGATGACCGCGTTGAAATCGAAGCTGCTCAGCAGGCCTGATAAGCCTGGGGCGGATAATTGGTGTTGCTCCCGCCCCAGGCGCAGAGGGCGACGTGATATCGTTAACCCCACGGTCAGCCGTTTGTGAGAAACTTCCAGCCCCAGCAGAAGCCGCAATCCTGCGCCCTTATCATCTTCGGTGTCACGGGAGACCTGACCAACCGGCTGGTGATCCCTTCGCTTTACAATCTGGCGGCAGCCGAACTATTGCCGGAAAGATTCTGCGTCGTCGGCGTCGCGCGCTGCAGCATGTCGAACGAAGCGCTGCGCGAGAGCCTAATGAAGGGCCTGCATCAGTTCGCAACCCGCCCCGTGGAAGACAAGGTCGCGAATCATCTTCTGGAATGCATCACCTCTGTCGAGGCCGATCCCAGCGACGACCCTTCTTTCGACCGTCTCAGGGAGCAGCTTGAACGGCTGGAAGCCGCGCGCGACATAGGGGGCAATCGGCTGTTTTATCTGGCGACACCGCCCGATGCCTTCGCACCGATCGTGCGCCAACTCGGCCGTCTCGGCTTGTTGAAGGAGGATCACGGCGCCTGGCGGCGGCTCGTGATCGAAAAGCCGTTTGGGACGGATCTGGCATCGGCGCGCGCGCTGAATGCGGAATTGTTGAACATCCTCAACGAACACCAGATCTACCGAATCGATCATTACCTGGGCAAAGAGACCGTCCAGAACATCCTGGTGCTGCGCTTCGCCAACGGAATGTTCGAGCCGATCTGGAACCGCCATCACATCGATCACGTGCAGATCATTGTGGATGAGCAGCTCGGCGTTGGCCACCGCGGTAGCTTTTATGACGCGACCGGCGCGCTGCGCGACATGGTACCGAATCACTTGTTTCAACTGTTATCGCTGATCGCAATGGAGCCGCCGAGACATTTCGACGCCCATAACGTGCGTTCGGAAAAGGACGGGGTGCTGGCGGCGATCCAGACCCAGAGCGAAGAGGAAGCGCTGAAAAACTCCGTGCGCGGCCAGTACACTGCCGGGAAAATCGGCGACACCGAGATCCCGGGTTACCGAAAGACTCCGGATGTCAGGCCGGACAGCGCCACGGAGACTTACGTCGCGATGAAACTGAACATTGACAACTGGCGCTGGGCCGGCGTCCCTTTTTATTTGCGCACCGGCAAGGCGCTCGCCATGAAGCGCACGGAAGTGGCGATCAAATTCCGCGAAGCGCCGTTTGCGATGTTTCGATACACGTCCGTCGAGCAACTGGCTGAGAACTATCTCGTCATCTGCATCGAGCCGACCGAAGGCATCACGCTGCAATTCAACACCAAGCTGCCAGGACCTGTGATCAGGATCGACGGCGTACAAATGAAGTTTCTTTACAAGGATTACTTCAAGGCCGAGCCCGCGACAGGTTATGAGACCTTGATCTACGATTGCATGATCGGCGACAACATTCTGTTTCAACGCGCCGACGGCGTGGAAGCCGGCTGGGGGGCGGTTCAGCCTTTCCTCGATGCCTGGAAGAGAGTGGGCACCAAGGGGTTGGAATTCTATCCTGCGGGCAGCGAGGGGCCCCCGGGCGCATTCGAGCTTTTGAAGCGCGATGGCCGAAGCTGGCGGAAGCTCTGAGGGCGATGCGCTTGGGGAACCAGCCGCCGAACGGTTGTGGGCCAGGAACCAGTGTCGACCGCGATACGGTAGATCCGCTTACTCATCGCCTTTCAAGGGATATGAGCACCGGCAGTCTTGCTTCGACGAAGGGAATTTAGGGATTATATCTGAGAGCGGCAGCGCGGGCAGCGCGCCCGGACCGGGCCGGAGGCGTGCATGCTCAAAATCGAAAACTATGCGATGATCGGCGATTGCAAGGCAGCAGCCATGGTCGGGCGCAACGGCTCGATCGATTGGCTGTGCTGGCCGAGATTTGATTCGGCTGCGTGCTTTGCCGCCCTGCTTGGCGACTCAGAAAACGGACGGTGGCTCATTGCACCGAAGGATGAGCCGATCGAGACGTTGCGGCGCTACCGCGCAGGCACTTTGGTCCTCGAAACGGAATTCCGAACGAAGGGTGGCAGTGCGACGCTTATCGATTTCATGACACCGGGAGACCGCGCCGATCTTGTGCGCATTCTTGTCGGTCGACAGGGGCGAGTCGAGTTTCACTCCGAATTTATGGTGCGCTTCAACTACGGGGCGACGGTGCCGTGGGTCAACCGACTCGATGACGGCAGCATCAGCGCGATCGCCGGTCCGGAGCGTCTGGTGCTGCGTACGACAGCCTCGCTTCACGGCGAGGATCTGAAAACGGTTGGCGAACCTACGGTCGAGGCAGGCCAGTCAATCCCGTTCATCCTCTCCTACGGGGCGTCGTTCCAAGATCCTCCGCCGGCGATTGATGCCTTCGACGCGCTGACGCGAACGGAAGCATTCTGGCGTGGATGGAGTGATCGGTGTCCCGAGGTCGGTCCCTGGACGGAAGCGGTCAAACGTTCGCTCATTACATTGAAGGCTCTGACCTACGCCCCGACCGGCGGGATTATCGCCGCGCCCACGACCTCTCTGCCGGAGCTCATTGGTGGAATCAGGAATTGGGACTATCGCTTTTGCTGGTTGCGCGACGCCACCTTCACCCTGCTGGCCCTGATGCACCTCGGATACTACGACGAGGCGCGGACATGGCGAGACTGGCTCCTTCGCACCATCGCCGGTAATCCGGAGCAGGTGCAGATCGTGTACGGAGTGGGCGGCGAGCGCTGGCTGCCGGAGCTGACTATTCCGTGGCTCGCCGGCTATGAAAGATCGCCGCCGGTGCGCATCGGAAACGCCGCCTACCAGCAACTTCAGCTGGACGTTCTCGGCGAGGTCGCCGATGCCATGTTCCACGCCGGGAAGGGCGGGATAGGTCTGACCGAACGTGGCCGCGCCCTGCAGCCCATCATGCTGAGATATCTCGCCAGCGCTTGGCGCGAGCCGGATCAAGGCATTTGGGAGGTACGCGGTGAGCGACAGCACTTCGTCCATTCGAAGGTCATGGCCTGGGTTGCGTTCGATCGTGCCGCCAATGAGTTCGCTGCAGAGGGATCAATCGAGGCATCTCGACATTGGCGAGCGGTCGCCGACGAGATTCACGCCGACGTGTGCGACCGCGGCTTCGACCGCGATCTCGAAAGTTTCGTGCAGGCTTATGGCTCGAAACGACTCGACGCTGGTCTGCTGCTGATGCCGCTGGTGGGCTTTCTGCCTGCAACTGACCCGCGCATGAGGAATACGGTGCGGGCCATCGAAAAGAGACTGCTGGTCCAGGACGAGTTTGTTCTGCGGTATGAACGCGCAAATCCCGGTGACGGCCTGCCCCCGGGAGAAGGAGCGTTTCTGGCGTGCAGCTTTTGGTTGGCTGACAATTACATTCTGCAGGGCCGCTATTTGGAGGCCCGTAAGCTGTTCGACCGTCTCCTCTCGCGTTGCAATGACGTGGGACTGCTCGCCGAGGAATACGATCCGTTCGCCGGCCGCATGCTGGGTAATTTTCCGCAAGCCTACAGCCATGTGGGTTTGATCTGTTGCGCCTTGAATCTCACCCGGGCGACGGGCCCTGCGGAGGAGCGCGCCGAGTCGCAGCGCCCGGCGATGCGTCCAACTGCGCAAGCCGAGGCGGAGCCGGACTGACGTAGACGTTCCTGCTGAACGGCGGTCCACCGTCAATGCCAAGCAGCCGTTCTGGTTCCTCGAATACGAGTTTTGCGCTGCTGCCGGTGGCGAAAACGGGCATCCATCAAAGACAAATATCGCCGCTTGAGGTGAGATGTCTCAGCGCCTCATGCAAGCAAAAGGGGTAATCAATGGTACTCAACGTGGTGACGATCAGTGGCAGCCTGCGCAAGGGCTCGTACAATACCGCGCTGATGCGGGCGCTTCCCAAGCTTGCGCCTTCAAATCTTCATCTGTCCAATGCGCCGCCATATGACGGTATGCCCCTGTACAATGCGGATGTTCAGGCCGCCGGCTTTCCAGGTGAAGTGACGACCTTCGCCGATGCCATCAGGAAAGCCGATGGCATCATCATCGTCTCGCCCGAATACAACTGGACTATTCCCGGAGGCCTGAAGAACGCGCTGGATTGGGTGTCGCGCCTGGAAAACCAGCCCTTCAGGGAGAAGCCAGTCGCCATTCAGTCCGCCACCGGCGGCCCCCTGGGCGGGGCGCGGATGCAATATCATCTGCGAATGGCGCTTACCTATCTCAACGCCTTCGTGTTTGGGACACCGGAAGTATTCGTCGGACTAGCCCAGACCAAATTTGATCCGCATACGCTGGAATTGAAGGACGACCCGACCAGGAAGGTAGTCGCCGATCAGCTCGCGGCCTTCGCGAAATTCGCTGCTCGCTTCAAGGGGTGAGCGCTTCAACACTATCCCTTACTTGTCGGCACGTTCCGACCATTAGTCCAGGATCGCGGCCGCTGATTGTCGGCAGGCGATCGACACGCTCGTGCCAGTATTTGCCGACCTCGAGTTCTGGCAGCTCGATCGGAAGCCTGGCCAACTGCATTTCACAAGCTGGCGATCCAGCACTGAGACAACGAGCCTATAATTTATATTAGCGCATGCCTCGTCGCGTCCGCATTGACTGTCGTCAAGATCGTATCGACCGGGTCAGCTAGTCATCACCGGCCGAGTTCTTCGACCAGCTGCGATGGGCCGGTCGTGAGTTGATTGCTACGTAAAATTACGACATGGCGCATCCTGCGTACGGGGTCGATATTGCATGAGTGCGTACGCTGCGCGGATTAATCCTGCGTCTGCTCGCAGCACACATAGCAAAAGGAGGGCGGCTCGCGCCGACGAAACCAATGTTCCTGGCTCCATCTGATACACTCAGAAAGTTCGCAACAATCAAGAGACCCGCATGCCCGAAGTGCGGACGCGCCATGGCCGCGGGCAGGGCCGCACCAGGCGCGATCGGTTATCAAGAACTCACCTTTGCTTGCTCGACGTGTGGCCAGTCCAAGACACTTTCCATCCCCATCGACCCACTCAGGAGTGATGCGGTAGGTTGGCTTGCAAGCGAGCTCAGGCCGCCGAAATAGTCAGATGTTTTCTTCCATGCAGTGGCGGAAGTGGCAGTTCATGGCTGAACCACGGCCGCTTAACTGCGAAGAACCCGAGAAGTCCGAGGACGACATTCAGCGCGAACTGCTTGGTCCGCGCGGCGTGTCCGGCGCTCCGGATCCGACCAGGGTGACTCCACAGGTCGAAAAGAACACGCCAAAGCACATTGATTTAGGCACACTGCATAGATTGGCGATGGCCGCTTACTTTGCGTCGGCTCAGGTCGAGCTATGTACATCCCGCACCATGATCTGCCTGACGTTCTCGGGGGCATTCGCGGTGATCGACTTCGCTATGTCAGCCTTCGTGACCCTGTTACTGGTCGTCGACCCCGTCGGATTGGTGCCGGCGTTTCTCGTGGCAGCAGAGGGCTCTGCGGCCGAGACAGGGCCCGAATTGCCGTCCGGTCTGATCGCCGCGGCGATCCTGGTAGGTCTTGCATTATGCGGGAACTGGCTGTTGCGTCAGCTTGGAATCAGCATTCCAGCTTTTCAGATCGCGGGCGGACTTCTTTTGTTCGCCGTCTCCTACCGGATGGTCTTCGGCGATCGGCCGCACCGCGAGGCGCGCGAAACCGATAAGACGATGGCCGAGCATGTTTCGGATATCGCCATCTTTCCGTTGGCTATCCCGCTAATGGCCGGACCGGTCGCAATCATCACCACGCTATTGTTGTCCAGCGCCGCAGGCACGACATCGAGACTGGTTGTTGTCATACTGATCATTCTGCTCGTGTACCTGATCTGCGTGATTTGCTTCGCCCTGGCCGTGCCGATCGCGAAATCACTGCGCAACACTGGAAATGCCGTGCTTTCCCGGCTGCTCGGGATATTGCTCGCGGCTTTCTCGGTTCAGTTGGTATTGGATGGGGTCGCATCCGTTCGCGCGAGCGCCTGAATGGATCGGCGGCCGCTGTGACGAGACGACCATCAACGACCGTATCGGCATGCCATGCGAGGTTGGCTGCGATCTGAGGCCGACCCGCTGTACCTCAGCCCACTTCCACAGAATCCCCCTGGTCCGGCTGACTTCGCCGCACCGGCAGATATTCGACGCCGCCACTGTTCTGCATGCGGACGGGTTGCGGATACAATTTCATGAGTTCGAAAACGCTGTTGGGCATGTCGGTGTTCACGGGAAGGCCTAGCCGCTTCGAGGTCGACGCCCAGATCGGATAGTCATGCGTCCACGTACCAGATGCGAGCTGTTCCGCCAGCTTGGCGGCTTGTTCAGCGGGCAGCCGCCGCTCCAGCAGTTCACTCGCCGACTGTTTGATCTGCGCAATTGCCTTGCGGCCGACGTCGGCCATTATCAACGTTTGATCCTCAATCTTGGCGACCGGCTTCTCCTCGACGACCTTAATCAGCGAGACCGCCGGCGACTGTCCGAGCTGCGGATCGATCGGACCGAGCACGGCATGGCTGCTCATCACGATCTCGTCGGCCGCCAGCGCGATCAGCGTACCGCCGGACATGGCGTAGTGCGGCACGAAGACCGTGACTTTCGCCTTGTGCTCGCGGAGCGCCCTGGCGATCTGCAGCGCTGCCAACACGAGGCCTCCCGGCGTGTGCAGCACGAGGTCGAGCGGCACATTTTCGTCTGTCATCTGAATGGCGCGCAGAACCTCCTCCGAATCGTTGATGTCGATGTAGCGGGCGATCGGGAAGCCCAATAGCCGCATGGTTTCCTGCCGGTGCACCAGCAGGATCACCCGCGATTTTCGCTGAGCCTCCAGTTGCGAGATCTTGCGCACGCGCATCGCCTCGAGCATGCGCTGGCGCAACAGCGGCTGGATCGCCGAGAACACGAAGAAGATCCAGAAGAGATCACCGATCGACATGGAAGCCTCCACGAATAGCACCTCACATCCGCCCTTCAGGATCGAAGCCGAGCACGCCTTCGTCCCGATAGTAGGCCCGGTAGCGCCGTTCGGACTGGACCATGAGGGGGACAAGTGCGAAGCCTGCCACAAACCCGCCGACATGGGCCCACCACGCGACGTCCGCGCTCGTGGGCGTTACCGCCAGGTCCAGGATTCCCTGCAAGATCTGCATGAGGAACCAGAACCCGACATAGAAGAAGGCATAGACCTCGAAGAACAGCGGGATGAACAGGATCGGGACCACCACGACCACCCGCGCGAGGGGAAACAGGCGCATGTAGCTCCCGAGGACACCGGCGATCGCTCCCGAGGCGCCCAATGCCGGTACGATCGAGACCGGGTTGAAGAAGATATGCGCGACAGAAGCCGCAACGCCGCAGGCAAGATAGAACGCCAAATAGCGGCTATGGCCCAGCCGATCTTCGATGGTCGGACCGAACAGCCATAGCGTCCACATGTTCAGGATGAGGTGCAGCCACCCGCCGTGCAGGAACATCATGGTGAAGAGCGGCAGGACGTCGTCGATGACCGGGTCGATCTCATCGGACGCAAGAATCCCGGAATAACGCGCAGGGACAAGCGCGAATTGATACAGCAGCTGCTGAAGCTCGTACTGGCTCAGGCTGCTCTCGAACAGGAACATGATACAGTTGGTGGCGATCAGCACCCACGTGATCATCGGGGGGTAACGGGTCGGGACAGTATTCCTGATCGGGAACATCTGCGCCTCTTCGTATCCGTGCCGCGATGCCGGATAGACACTGCGGCCAGATGCCTGGGCGAACCATGACAGTCGTCAATTTTCGGGCGGGAGGGCGAAGCGCAGCCGCCTACTGCGGGCGGTCGGTCCGCCGGGCAGGTCTCGCTATCCCCCCGTTACGGCGAGAACGGCTTCCTTGATCTTGGCCAGCCCGAAATGCCCGATCATCTCCAAATCGACATGGGGTAGATTTGGCATTTCGTTTGAGATGACGGTTGCGTCAACAAGCGCCGGACCATCGATCGAGAGAGCTTCGACTACCGCTGCCATCAATTCCGACGGGTGTCTGGCCATGTATCCGCGGCCACCGCACGCTCGGGCTAATGCCGCGAAATCCGGGTTTGGAAAGTCGATGGCCTCGCGAAATGGCACCAGTCCGACGCTTTCGGCCTCCAGCGTGATCAGTCCGAGCGACGAATTGTTGTAGATGATGACCTTGACCGGCAGGTTGTGATGCACTGCTGTCAGGAATTCGCCCATCAGCATGTTGAAGCCGCCATCGCCGGTCAGCGCGATCACCTGACGCGAGCGATCCAGCGCCTGTATGCCATTGGCTTGGCCGAGCGCCGTTCCCACCGCCGCATTGTTGAAGGATCCGATGATCCGCTGCGTCCCGGTTTGTCGGATCCAGTTAGCAGACCACAGTGTGTTTAGGCCGGTATCCAGGACGAATATCGCGTCGGAATGGGCGAGATCGCTAACCGCACGGGCTACCGTCTGTGGATGGATCTGATCGACGCTCCGCTTGATATCAGCTTGCTGGTTGAGCATCGCGTCCCATGTCCTGCGCTCGTCGGTGACCTCGTCCCAGAATTCGGTATCGGTCTTCGGCCCAATCCGGCCGAGTAACTGTTTCAGCGTCGGCCGGGCCGATCCAGCAACGCCGAGCGCGGTCGGAACGCGCCGTCCCAGCACCTGCGGTCGTTCATCGATCTGAATCACCGTGCTCTTGGTCGGGAGGAAGTTGGAATAGGGATAGTCGGTGCCGATCATTAGCAGCAGGTCGCAACGCATCACGGCGTTGTAGACGGCCCTCGTCCCGATCATGCCGAGACCGCCCATCCAGCGGGGATCGTCGTAGGGCAGGAGGTCTTTACCCTTGACTGTATGGATCAGCGGAGCCTTGAGCCGGTCCGAGAGAGCGCACAACAGGTCAACGGAGCCGCGGCATCCGGCGCCGCACATCATCACAATCTTGTCCGCCTGATCAATCCGCCGGGCTAGTTCGGCGATCCTTGCCTCGCTGGCGGTGACTTCGGACCGCGGCTTCAAGGTTAGGATGCTGGGAACGCTGCCTTGCGCTTTCGCTGCGATCACATCCTGCGGAAGCGTCAGATGTGCGACGCCGGGGCCGGCATAGGCGGCCGCTATCGCCTGATGGATGACCGCCGGTGCCTGCGCTGCGGTCGAGATGGTCTCGGTGTAGAGTGACACGTCGCGAAACAAGAGATCGGGTTCGGTGGTCTGGATGTAATCGGTGCCATGTAGCTTGCGCGGCATGTCGCCAGACAAGGCCAGCACTGGCGCATGATCGCGGGCCGCTTCATAGAGACCGGCAACCAGATGATTGCTGCCAGGTCCAGTGGTGCCGGCACACACTGCGAGCGTGCCGGTGATCTTGGCCTGGCCGGCGGCGGCTTGCGCCGCGCCTTCCTCGTGGCGGACGCCAACCCACTCGATCTTGCTGCGTCGGACCACATCGGCAAGCGGATTGAGCGAGTCGCCGATCAATCCGAAGATGTGCCGGACGCCGATCCGTTCGAGGGCACTTACCAGAATGCCGGCAACTGTCTGTGACATGGCCCGCTCCCAACTCTCGCCATCGGAGTGCGTTCAATGCGGCAGGCTGGCGCCGCTGCCGGCTATAGACCTTGACTGGCTTCAACCCGTCAACGATGCGACGAAGTTGTGATAATTGCTGGCCCGGCCCCTTGTTCCAAAGGCGCTTGTCGCCGCAATGCGCGAGCAGTCGCCGCATGCGGTCGGGCGCGTCCAGTCGGGATCGGACGACGAGCGGTTACCTCCCCGCTTATGCGGGCGGGTTGTCCCACCATAAATTAGTGAGAGCGGCCACCTTTCTCAGCACGTTGTGGAATAGTGCCAACAGCAGAGGTGGAACGTCGAAGTTCAGCGTTCGTTGAGCGCACTCTTGATCCTCAGGATCAATTCGTCTTCGGTGTAGGGCTTATGCAGTATTAGCGTTTCGCCGAAACCCTCGATAACTTCGCGATTGCCGTAGCCGGTAACGAGAATGACCGGCAACGCGGGACGTGTAGTCCTGATTGTTTTCGCGAGCTCGATCCCGCTCATTGTCGGCATGGCATAGTCTGCAAGAATGAGGTCAATCTCTGAATGGCTATCGAGCAATTGAAGTGCGTCTTCTCCGCTTGGGGCAGGAACGACCGAATATCCTAAGGAGTCGAGCAATCGGAGAGTTGTCTTGAGCACCGCCGCGTCGTCATCCACGACGAGGATAGTTGCCGTCGTATCGATTCCTGGCTTGACGATCGGCATCTGGTCGTGATCGACCCGGGTTACTTCGGCGCGGGGCAGGAACACCTTTACCGAGGTACCCTTGCCGACGCGTGTCTCGATTCCGACACCTCCGCCCGATTGCTTCACGAAACCGACCAATTGGGCGAGGCCGAGGCCGGAGTTCCTCCCAGGTTGCTTGGTAGTGAAAAAAGGCTCGAAAACGTGGGGAAGGACATCGTCCGGAATACCTGATCCCGTATCGCTGACGATCAAGCCAACGTATTGTCCCGGACTAGGTCCATCCGCACCGCGCACGGGACCGTCGACGACCGCATTGCGCGTTTCAAGCGTGAGCGTACCACCCGAAGGCATGGCGTCCCTGGCGTTTAGGACGAGATTTAGGATGACCAGTTCTACCTGGGTTGCATCGACCTGGGCGGACCAAAGATCCGGAGCCAGCACGGTCCGCAGCTGTACCGTGCCCTCCAATGTGGCGCTGAGGAGACGGCTCATTCCGGCAATCTTGCTGTTGAGATCAACCTCCTGAGGTTCGAGTCGCTGCTTGCGCGAGAACGCAAGGAGTTGCCCGACAAGCTTCACCCCGCGTTCGGCAGCGGTGCGGATCAGCTCGATCCCTTCCTGATCGCCGGTCTCTCGCAAACTGTGGGACAACAGACGAGCGTTAGTGAGCACGACGCTAAGCAGATTGTTGAAGTCGTGTGCCACGCCCGACGTGATCTGCCCGATTGCGTCACGCCGCAGCAATTGCTGAACTTCAGCTTCGGCTATCTCCCGCTGCTCAATTTGGGCGCGCAATTTCCGGTTGGCTTCCGCTAGTTCATGAGTTCGAGCTTCGACGCGACCCTCAAGCGCCTCTTCGATGAGTTTGCGGTCGGTGATGTCCATCGCCACCGCGTAAAATGAAACCGGCACGTTGTTCTTGAAATTTGTTCGCCCACGCGTCGCGACCCAGCGCTGCACGCCGTCGGTTTTTCCGATAACGCGGTACTCGATATCGTAAACCCCGTTCCCCCTTGGGTCGGCGCATTCCTGGATCGCGGCCTCGACGCGGACGAGATCATCCGGATGTACGCCGGCCCGCCACACCTCGTAGTCGATCGGCGCGCCAGCAGGCAGACCCCACATTGCTCTGATCCTGTCATCGCATTGCAATTCGTTGGTTTGTGGGTTCCACGCGTAACGGCCGAGCTTCACAAGATCAACGGCGGCTTGCAGGCGCGACTCGCCCTCGCGCAAGCACTGCAGCAGCTTCGTCCTCTCGATGAAGTCCGCAGCCTGCCTTGCCAGCACATCGAGCCGCTGCATGACTTTGCCGCTCGGTCGTCGCGACGTAGAGAAGTGTACGCTCAACATGCCGACAAAGCAGCCAGTGCGGGCGAGCAGTGGCACGCTGGTGATCGCCAGCACGCCGGCTGCTCGTAGTACTCCGAGCGACGGTGTGTCGTTGAAGATATCGCTGTCATTTACGTCCTCGACAACCACAGCCTCATGTCGGTCAAGCGCAGCGCCACATGTCGCGCCACGACCGCCGCCACGCACTTCTCGAAAGAACTCAAGGAAGGGCCGCCCGAATGCGCGGTGTGCCGCGATTTCCAGCGCGTCCTTTTCATTGTTGAAAAGTTGAAGGGTTCCGCGATCCGCTTGGGCAAGCGACATCGCTGCATCGAGCGTCATCTCAAGAAGGGGCTGCAAGTCGAGCGATTGTAGGCTTCGCGTGCTGATCTCTTGCAGCGTCGTTAGAGCAGCGATGTCATCGCGCGCCTGCTCGGTAGCCTGAAGACGACGGTGAGATAGCGAAAGATGCGAGCGCACCCTCGTGGTCAACTCGCGGGCGGAAAATGGCTTTACCAGGTAGTCGTCGGCGCCCAAATCCAAGCCCTCGATGCGCGCTTCTTCTCCGGCCCGCGCGGACAGAAGAATGATTGGAATTTCGGCAAGGTTGGGATCAGCGCGCAGCGCCGACAAGAGCCCGATCCCGTCGAGACGCGGCATCATGGTGTCCGTCAGAACGAGGTCGGGCGGGCTTCGCCGCGCCGCGTTGAGGGCCTCCAGTCCATCGGTTGCCGTTTCCACCTCCCACCATCTCGCCAGCAGGCGCCCGAGATGCTCGCGCATGTCCGCATTATCATCGACCACTAGCACGCGCGCGCGTCGGCCGCCCGGTTCACCCGGGCCGGGCTCGCCTATGATTGCGTCGGAATTGTCGGAAGGCTGGGCGGACGGAAGCCAGCGCATCGCCTCCTCAACAAACACGCCGGCCGCGACCGCCGTCGAGGCCGGGGAGGATTGAGCCTGAATACGATTGGCAGGCAGGTGATCACGACCGAACGGGAGTCTTATCGAGAATGTCGTGCCACGTCCAACTTGGCTTTCGACGCGAATCTCGCCGCCATGAAGCCGCACCAGCTCTTGCACGAGGGCAAGACCAATTCCGGTGCCTTCATGAGTGCGGCCGCGTCGGCCCTCGATGCGGTGAAAGCGCTCAAATATCCTACGCAGGTCCTGTTCGGGAATGCCGACGCCTGTGTCAGCCACGCGTAACACGGCGTTGGAGCTTTCCGCCTCGATCGTGACCGCGATGCGCCCTTCCAACGTGAATTTGAACGCATTGGAGATGACGTTGAGGACGATCTTCTCCCACATCTCGCGGTCGACATAGACCGGCTGCCCCAGCGGCTGGCATTCTATGCCGAGCGCCAGTCCTGCTCGCTCACATGCGGACCGAAAGTTGGATGCCAGCTCCGCCGTCAAGTCAGAGAGCTCGACGGGCTGGTAGTTTGCCTGCATGCGCCCGGCTTCCACGCGCGAGAAGTCAAGTAGTGTATTGACCAATCGAAGGAGACGGAGGGAATTGCGATGAGCAACGTCCAACTGAGCGCGGTGCTCAGGCGAAAGCGCAGTATCAGGCTCCGCCAAAAGTTCTTCAATCGGACCCATCATGAGTGTTAGTGGCGTGCGAAACTCGTGACTGACATTGGAAAAGAACGCTGCCTTGGCGCGGTCGATTTCTGCCAGCGCCTCAGCACGCTTTCGTTCCACTTCGAACGCACGCGCATCCGCAATGCTCGTTGCGATGTGACCGGCGACAAGATCGAAAAAGCTGCGGTAGTCGGCATCCATAATGCGTCGCGGGCTTGCACCGACGATCAGGAAGCCTGCAGGTCGCGTCTGGGGCGGTGCGGCCAGCGGGAGGATGATGGCTGTCTCGACGGGTTCCGACCACTGCCCCGCGCGCAAGATACCGATAGTGCCAGGAAGATCAAATAATTCGCAAGGCCGGCCAGTCTCAGCGACGCGGCTCAGCGGCCAGGGCCCGTCTGTGGAACTGCCACCAATGACCGAAATGGTCTCGGGGAATATCGGCCAACCGCCGTCCAATCCAGTGCCAGCAAGACGACGCGCGTGCGTTCCCTCTTCTTCGAGCACATAGATCGCAGCAAATGGAATATCGAGAGGATTGCCTCGCAGAACATCGACCGCATCAACACAGGCGATCTCAGCAGTTCGCTGTCGCGACGAATGGGCGGCGAGATCGCGTAGCGTCGCTAGCCGCCTCTCTCCAATCACCTTTGCGGTAGTCTCGGTGCAGGCGCAAAAGACACCTTCGACCATGATCCCGTCCGGTGCCAGGATCGGGCTGTAGCCGAAGGTGACGTAGACCTCCTCTCGTGGCAGCTGGCGGGCGAAAAACATCTGCTGGTCTTCGACCGAGGTAGCCCGTCCAGCCGCGACCTCCTCGTGCATCGGGCCGATCGACGTCCAGATCTCTCCCCAGACCTCAAGTCCGGGAGCGCCGAGCGCCGCCGGATGTTTCGTCACTCCGAGGAACGGAATGTACGTGTCGTTGTAGAAAATTCTTAATTCGGGCCCAATCCAGAGCACGATGGGGAAGCGCGAGTTGAGACATATGCTGACCGCCGCTTGAACGCTTTGTGACCAAGTCTCGGGCGGCCCGAGCGGCGTCGCTGTCCAATCCTTAGCGCGCATCCGCGCGCCCATCTCGCCGCCGCCGGCGAGCCATGCCGGGCTTGTGGAAACACTGCCAACCATCGACGTCGGGCCCGTTTCAGCGTTGGGCAGACCTCATAGAACAAGTATGGCTTACCGGTCGTCCAGAGCAAGATGCCCGCAAGGGTCATTACGATAAGTTTGCCGCCAACTACCTCGCATTCGTCCAGCTTGCATCTATCACACTAGGGCTGCGCGCTAATTATTCCAAGCCCTAGTCATTTTGCCCCTGTGGCGTTGCGCGGAGTTGACGACCATCAAGGCGGTCGAAATCGGTTCGACGTTACCATAATGCTTACTTGTGGAATGCTTACTTGTGGAAAGAGGACTCGTGAGCCGGGTTCACACGCGAATTGGTCGAGGCTGCTGTGATCAACCGCTTCATTGTATTTAGCGGGACAGCCAATCCGGCGTTGGCCCATTTGATTGCGCGCGAGCTGGGTAGTCAGCCCGGCAACTGCGTCCTGAAACGATATCCGGGCGGCGAAGTTTCCGTGCAGATACGTGAGTCTGTGCGGCGCAAGGAGGTCTTCCTGGTACAACCGACGTCGCCGCCGGCCAACGATCATCTGATCGAATTGCTCGCCCTTGCAGATGCCTGTCGCCGCGCCGGGGCCGCACGCATTGCAGCAGTGGTGCCATTTTTCGGCTACGGCCGCTCAGACAAGCGGCATGGCCGGCGAGAGCCGATCATGGCGCGGATGGTCGCTGATCTTCTGGAAGCCGTTGGGGTCGATCAGGTCGTCACCGTCGATCCGCACACCCCGCAGATCGAAGGCTTTTTTCATGTGCCGGTGGAGAGTCTGACGGCTGTGCCGACGCTTTGCGGGGCATTGCGAGGCCGTCTGCCTGCAAGGATAGTTATCGTCGCGCCGGACGCGGGCCGTGTCGCGATGGCGAACCACTATGCGCGGTGCCTCGACGCGCCAGTTGTCGTGTTACACAAGCGTCGGATAGACGGCACTCAGACCGAAGTGACCCACATGGCCGGAGGGGTGTCCGGCAGGCTGTGCCTGATCGTTGACGATATGATCTCGACGGGAGGGACCGTCGCCGAGAGCATCCGGGCTCTTCTAGCGGCTGGCGCACAACCCGAATTCATCCTGGCGGCCACGCATGGACAGCTGGTTGCGAATGCGCGTGAGAAACTGAGCCATCCAGCCGTTCGCGAGGTATTGGTGACGGATTCGGTGGACGTGCACGAGGAGAACTGGCCTGAGCTGCGAATGGTCTCCATTGCGCCGCTGCTGGCCTCCGCCTTGGAGCGACTTGCGGCCGACGGCCCGCGCGGCGAGCTTCATTCGAAAAGCCTGCGCCGAATGGCTGCGCAGGCAAGGGAGGAGACATGATGCCAGGACTGTTTCTCGATCGTCGAGACGCGGGCAGACGGCTCGCCGAGAAAATTGCAGGCTACTCCCATCGCCCGGACGTGCTCGTGCTGGCGCTGCCGCGCGGCGGCGTGCCCGTCGCCTTTGAGGTAGCCCGCGCGCTCAACGCACCTCTGGACGTCTTTGTGGTTCGCAAGCTCGGCGTCCCCGGCTATGAGGAACTGGCGATGGGCGCGGTCGCGACAGGTGGCGTGCGCGTGCTCAACCACGAGATCGTCGAAGGCCTCGGCATTCCCGCGCCTATGATCGATGCGGTTGCGGCGCGCGAACGGCAGGCACTGGCACGGCGCGAGCGCCTTTACCGTGACGGCCGTCCGCAGCCCGACGTGCGGGGCCGCACGGTGATCCTGGTTGACGACGGGTTGGCTACGGGTGCCACCATGCACGCCGCGATCGAAGCGTTACGGCAACAGGAGCCTGCGCGCATTGTCGTTGCGGTTCCGACGGCATCGCCCGACACCTGCGAGGAAATGAAGAGAAGGGCCGACGAGGTCATTTGCGCAATCACGCCGGAGCCATTCCACGCGGTCGGTCGCTGGTATCGGGAGTTTACTCAGACGACGGACGAAGAGGTGCGCGAGCTGTTGGCAAGCCAAAACAGGTCCGACGGTCAAGCGGCACAATCTCCGGCACCAGATGATGTGGTAGTCAATGCCTTGCGCGAGACTGCGTATCCGTTGGTCGGATCCGTACGCGACTATGATCCGCTGATCGGGCGGATCGGTGAGGCGCGCTTTGCTCTGCTCGGTGAAGCGTCCCACGGTACCCATGAGTTCTACCGCGAGCGGGCCGAAATCACGAAGCGGCTCATCACCGAAAGGAAATTCACGGCGGTGGCGGTGGAGGCAGATTGGCCCGACGCTTATCGTCTCAATCGCTATGTGCGCGGCGCCGGCGACGACGTCGATGCGGTAGAGGCGCTAGCCGATTTTCGTCGTTTTCCGACCTGGATGTGGCGTAACGCGGTGGTGGTCGAGTTCATTGAGTGGCTTCGGGCGCACAATGATGGGCTTCCGCCGGGTGTCGAAAAGGTCGGTTTCTACGGGCTCGATCTCTACAGCCTGCACGCATCGATGAAAGCCGTGCTCCACTACCTGGAGAAGGTCGATCCCGGGGCGGCGATCCAGGCGCGCGAACGTTACGCCTGCTTCGATCATGTCGGCGAGGATACCCAGGCCTACGGCCTGATGACGCGCCTGAACCTTTCCAAATCGTGCGAGGAGGAGGTTGTCAACCAGTTGCTCGAGTTGCAGCGCCGGGCGGCCGACCGTATGCGCCGTGGCGGCGCCTTGGATGATCATCTCTTCTATGCCGAACAGAATGCCCGCCTGGTGAAGAACGCCGAGGCCTATTACCGCTCGGTGTTCCTCGAGGCAGTGTCATCGTGGAATTTGCGCGACCGACATATGGCTGAAACGCTCGACGCGCTGGTCGGCTACCTTGATCGAAAAGCCGGTTGCGCCAAAATTGCCGTCTGGGAGCACAATTCGCATCTCGGCGACGCTCGCGCGACGGAAATGGGTCGGCGCGGCGAACTGAATGTAGGCCAGCTCACACGTGAGAAATATGCCGACGACGCGGTTCTGATCGGCTTTACAACGAATCGAGGCACAGTAACGGCCGCTTCAGATTGGGGCGGTTCGGCCGAGCGCAAGCGCGTCCGGCCAGCGCTGGCCGGCAGCTACGAGGCGCTGTTCCATGCTTCGGGGCGCGACCGATTCCTGCTGATCATGGACGACAGTGGTGTAGTGGTGCGGCAATTGGGCGTGCCTCGGCTCGAGCGCGCGATCGGCGTGATCTACCGTCCCGAAACCGAGCGGCAGAGCCACTATTTCCAGGCGCGGCTACCGGACCAATTCGATGCAGTGGTGCATTTCGATGAGACCTGTGCGGTCAAGCCGCTCGAAATCACTGAAGCGTGGGAAGCCGGCGAACTTCCGGAAACATTCCCATTCGCGGTATGAGCGTCGTGCCATCGCAAGCGAAAAAGGAAGCATGCCATGAACAGTCTCGCAGCTCAAATGATTGAGGGGCAATTGGTCAGCGTCCCTGCTGGTTCCGTGACGCTTAACGGCAATCTGACCATCCCGGAGGACGCATGTGCGGCAGTGCTTTTCGCCCACGGGAGCGGCAGCAGCCGCCACAGCCCCCGCAACCGGTATGTGGCCCGTGTGCTCAACGACGCGAAACTGGCAACTCTGCTGATCGACCTGTTAACGGTGCACGAGGAGGTGGTCGATGCGCGCACGGCGCACTTGCGCTTCGACATCGACCTGCTCGCCGAAAGGCTCGTCGATATAACCGACTGGCTCATCCAGTTCCCCGATACCAAGAACTTTCCGATAGGCTATTTCGGCGCCAGCACCGGGGCCGCAGCCGCGCTGGCGGCCGCGGCGATCCGCCCCGATCCAGTAGGGGCAGTTGTTTCGCGCGGCGGCCGTCCAGACCTGGCCGGTGCGGCCTTGACGCGCGTTCGGGCTCCAACGCTATTGATCGTCGGAGAAGACGACAAGCAAGTCCTTGAGCTAAATCAGGCTGCACTCGCGCAACTCCGCTGCGAAAAGCAATTGGCGATCGTGACGCAAGCAACGCATTTGTTTGAAGAACCGGGAGCGTTGGATGAAGTGGCGCGCTTGGCGCGCGATTGGTTCAAGCGCAACCTCATCGTGGCGGCGTAAGCCACTGCGACCGGGTAGGCCGTCCCGACGTACTCCGTCGCAGGGGGATGGCGCTGACGGCCCTCAAGCCGAAGCTCCGAACAAGCGAACAGCGACGATGAACTAAAAATCGAAATCGATCGCCTAGGGCATGGATTTGATGCCCGTCGTGGTTGCGGCGCGGGCACGGTCGTAGACTTGAGAGCGTAACCGAAAACTCGCGGCAAAGCCCGGCTTGCCGCGTGGATGCTCATCTCGCAGGCGAAAGAACATGGATACGTCGCGATATATACAGCCTGAGCCCAAACTCGCGTCCATCCAGCGCCTCGCGAAGCATCGCATACGGTCTCGAGCGCATCGGTCGGGTCTCGCTACGGTTTCCATCGCTCGTTGGGCTTGCCACTGTCGTGCTGTTGGTAGTGGGAGCATTAGGGATAGCGCGTATCAAGGTCGATGATTCCCTGAGCCAGCTGTTCCGGTCCGAGACACCAGAGTTCAGGACGTTCGAAGAAGTGATGCGGCGCTTCCCGTCGAACGAATTCGACGTCCTCCTCGTGATCGAGGGCAAAGACCTGCTTGTGCACCATTCGGTCGAAAAGCTGCGCGATCCGGCCACCGACCTTCAACTGATTGAAGGCACGAGGGGCATTATCTCGTTGTTTTCGGCACGCGAGCCGCCAAAGGGCACCGAGTTGCCCGCGCCGCTGTTTCCGGATCAACTCCGCTTTGCTAACCGTCGCCGCTGCCAAAGTGGTCTCCGCCACATGCTATGCAACGGCCGTCGTCGTCGAGATCTGTTTGATCTTTCGTAATTGACGTCCGTCATTTTCAGACCCTTTGCCAAGACACTACACAAGACGGAAAGCCGAAACTCAGTTAACTTGGCGCTTCAATCTTTGGATAGGGTACTTACGTTATGACGACCGTGGACCGGCGCGATCTGCTTCGCTTTGCGATTGGCGGTGCGGGAGTCGCGGCCGGTTGCACTTGGTACGGGAGCCGGCGACCGCCAGGGCTGTTGAATGTCCCAAAGGCAGCGATCCAATCGCGCTCGGCGAGATCGTGAACACGACCTGCGGCTACGATCCAGCGACCGGCATGCAGGAGCCGAAGGCGACCCTTTGCCAGATCCGGGCGGAATGAAAGGACGAAAACGATGGTGCGCATGAAATTTCTTTGCGACGCGGATCGATGCATCGACTGCAACGCCTGCGTCACCGCATGCAAAAATGAGAACGAGGTGCCTTGGGGAATCAACCGCCGGCGGGTCGTCACCATCAACGATGGCAAGCCCGGCGAGCGCTCGGTGTCTATGGCCTGCATGCACTGCACCGATGCGCCTTGCGCGGCCGTCTGTCCGGTCAGCTGCATCTATCCGACCGAAGACGGCGTCGTGTTGCATTCGAAGGATCTGTGCATCGGCTGCGGTTATTGCTTCTATGCTTGCCCATTCGGCGCGCCGCAATATCCGCAGATCGGCAATTTCGGCTCGCGCGGCAAGATGGATAAATGCACCTACTGCGCCGGCGGCGGCGGACCGGAAGCGCCCGGCAGTGCCGAGGAGTTCGCAAAATACGGATCGAACCGGTTCGGCGAGGGCAAGCTGCCGATGTGCGCCGAGATGTGCTCGACCAAGTCGTTGCTGGCAGGCGACGGCGAAGTCATTGCTCAGATTTACAAGGAACGAGTATTCAAGCGGGGTTACGGCTCTGGCTCATGGGGTTGGATGACTGCTTATGGTGAGGGAGTTCGAGTTTGAACCGCAGCGCGGAGTGGCGATAAAGAGTTAGGTGGAAATGCGGAGAGGTTGATCATCATGGCGTTTCCCGTGCGTATTCGCCTTGTTGTCGTCGCGGTGGCGCTCCTTTCGATTGCCGCGGCGGTTCCGGCCCAAGCGCAAAAACGCGGCCCGGATGGCGCCCCTAACCCAACAGCCAGCGTCATCGATGAGCAAACGCTTCTGAAGCAGGCCCCCCGTGTCGAAGGGCGGGTAGATATTCCCGATCCCAAGGCCGGTGTTCTGATCGAACCGGCTGGACGAACGTGGCAGTATGTCCATGAGGTGCTGCTGCATCGGGCCAGCGCGGTCATAATCCTCGGCACCATCGTGATCCTCGGATTGGCGTACTTGATTGTGGGACAGATCCGGATTGCCGAGGGGCGCTCGGGAAAGACGATCCTCCGCTTCAAGGCGTTTGAGAGATTTGCACATTGGCTGACGGCGGTGTCGTTCGTCGTTCTTGCCCTGACCGGCCTTAACATCACGTTTGGCAAGGTTTTGCTGTTGCCGGTGATCGGCCCGGACGCGTTCACGCTCGTCTCTCAGGCGGCAAAATACGTGCACGACTTCACAGGCTTCTCGTTTGCGATCGGCCTCGTCCTCATTGTCGTGATCTTCTTCAGGGACAACCTTTTCGAAAAAATTGACCTCGACTGGATCAAGCAGGGAGGTGGTTTCATCAAGAACAAACATGCCCCGGCCGGACGCTTTAACTTTGGCGAGAAGCTTGTCTATTGGCTTTCGGTGGCGGCTGGCGCTGCGGTCTCCGTATCAGGGTTCCTGATGCTGTTTCCATTTTATGGTTTGAGCATCGCTGGGATGCAACTCGCGCAGATCGTTCATGCTGTCGTGGCCGTTCTGCTCATCGCCTTAATCCTGGCTCACATCTATATCGGTACGATCGGAATGGAGGGTGCATTCGAGGCCATGGGTACCGGCGAGGTCGATCTCAACTGGGCTAAAGAACACCACGATCATTGGATCGCTCAACAACTCGCAAACGAAGACCGGTTGAGACAGCCTTCGGCGACTGCGGCGGAATGAGCGTTGGCCGGACAGCGCGCTTCAATCCCAGCCGGCGCGCTGCATCTGGCGCATCGTTGCCCTGCATAAAGAGAAATTTCCGGCGGTCCGAAAGGAGACGCTTCATTGAGATCAACAGCTCTTGCGGTGATTCCGGTTGCCGTCCTGGTTGAACGGCGCAAGGCGAAAAGCGTCTGGGCCGACTTTCTGTGGGGGCCGGTTTCGGTGCTGCCCGGAACACCAACGGCCGCTCCTTGGACACCACTCGACACGCGAGAGGACACGACCTTGTTTTTTGTAGGTCAAGCCGTGATCGAACTGCACCGAACCGAAACTGCGAACTATCGCGACAATCTCGCGTCGGGAACACCGGCATTATGGACAGCCTTGCGTCCAGTTGCCTCGGAGCGAGGGCCGCATGAAATCCTCGCCGTAACGGCCGATCCAGCCGAGGGAGAGGCGTTCGCCAATGCCGGTACCAACCTTGTCGAAGCCGCGCCAATGCCGCCCGACGTCGTGGAAATTGTCGCTCAGTTCATCGCCGAGCATCATGTTGATCGGCCTTTCGCCAAGCGCCAACGTGATCAGCAGACGTCCTCGTATCGGAAAGTAAGACGAGAGCGCGAACAATAGCGGAACCGGATAGTGTCATCTAGCGTTCGATGTAACCGGAAACAGGAGAAATAGAATGCGCGCGTTCATCGTCGCATGCTTTGTCGCCGGCATTGTTGCTGCGGGGGCGGCTGCTGTTCTCGACAATTGTGTGCAGGAATCCTCTGCGGCAGCACTGACGGAACCGGGCGTGAGAATTTAGCGCGGGTTCTTCGGCCCCTTGGAGGCCCCGGTCCAAGTGCGCATGATCCCTAACTGCGTGCAAGGAGAAGTCCCATTTCAACCGAGTTCGAACTGAAACTCGCCGCACCGCCGGAGAAGTTGGAAGAGGTGAAGCGCGTGCTCCTCGGGATGCCCACCGCAAAATCGGAGGCCCGGTCGACGCTAGTCAGTACGTACTACGACACACCTACGCTTGCGCTCCATCGCGAGCGGTTATCGCTTCGGGTGCGCAAGCAGGGCTCGGAGTTCGTCCAGACCGTCAAGGTCGAAGGTCCAGCTCGGTTGGATATTGTGGAGAGGGGCGAGTGGGAAGACCATATCCGGGGCAAATGGCCGGTTCTCGATGCGCCGAAGACTGGCAGGTGGCTGCGCGATTTGGTCCGCGATGAAGAGTGGCGTCCCGTCTTCACGACGACAGTCACGCGAACAACGATCGAAATTGGTCGGGACCCGCGGATCGAGGCGGCATTGACGAGGGAGAGATCCGCACTTGCAACTGCGGCGCAGGCACGCCGATCAGCGAAATTGAACTCGAGCTCAAGGAGGGCGATCCGCCGGTGATCTTCGATGTAGCGTTGCAACTGCTCGAAATTGAGCCAATCCGCATCGAGCCGTGCAGCAAGGCCGAGCGAGGCTATCGACTGGTTGGGGCCGACAGGTTGATGCCGCAGGCGGTGCGTGTGGGACCCATCTCGCTCGATCCTGACATGAGCGTCGAGGCCGCGCTGCAACACATCGGGCGACGCTGCCTTACCCACGTTCTTAGCAACGAACAGGCCGTTCTCGCGGGTGATCCAGAAGGCATCAACCAGATGCGGGTCGCCGTTCGCCGTCTTCGCTCCGCGCTTTTGGCGTTGAAGCGGCTCCTACTGGAGAAGCATTACCATTGGGCCTCGGAGGAATTGAGATGGCTCGCTCACTCCCTCGCTCCGGTGCGCAATTTGGACAGTTTTGCCGCCTCCCTGGTCGGCGCGGTCACCCATGCATTCCCTGTCAGCTCTGACTTCGACCATCTCATCGACGCCACGGAGCGCCAGCGGGAGGCAGCGCTTGAGCATGTTAAGCAGGCGATCATGTTCGAAAGATACGCTGCGTCGATGTTGCGGCTGTTGCGATGGTTTGCGGCCAGTGGGTGGCGTGATCAGGAGATATCAGAACATGCGGTCGTTCTTTTAGCACCTAGCGTCGATGTTGCTCCCGACCTGATCGATCGGCATCACCGCAAGGCTTGCAAACGTAGCAAGAAGTGCGAAGAGTTGACGGCAGCTCAGCGGCACAGGCTGCGTATTGCGCTGAAGCATTTGCACTACATCGTTGAATTTCTGGGAAGCCTGTTTAGCAAGCCCAGAATTCGAACGTTCGTCAGGTGCTTGAAGTCTTTGCAGGACGATCTCGGCTATACAAATGACGTCCGCGTCGCCCACGATCTCGTTGATCAGATCGGCGACGCAACAAATCAGGATGTTCGCGCGATCAATCTTGCGGGAGGGATCGTGCTAGGTTGGCACGAGCGGGTTCTTGCGGAACGCTATCCGGGAATCAGAAAGCGTAGTCGTCGCTTTAGACGATTGGAGCCCTTCTGGGTGAGGCAAAACGATGGTGTCTAGCGACTTCTTGCGAGGTCCGAGTGGTACTGACGCCGGGGCTTTCGCTTGCGCTCCGGTTGGTAGGTGAGAGCCCATGTTTGGCCGCGATTTATTCGATCGACTACCCACTGACGCCAAGGCCCGGCTTCGAAGGCGCGCACAGCCAAAATGGATTGCGCCCATGCTGGCGACGCTCACGAATGACGTCTTCTCGCGACAGGGATGGATGTTTGAGCCTAAATGGGACGGGGAGCGCTGCCTCGCTTTTCGCCGCGGTCGCGATCTGGATCTCTTTTCGCGGAATCGAATTCGACTAAATGCAAAATATCCCGAAGTGGTCCAGGCGATGCATCAGCAGGAAGTCTCTTACTTTATTGCGGATGGCGAGATTGTCGCGTTCGACGGCCTGATCACCAGCTTCGCAAAGCTGCAAGCTCGCATGCAGGTGGAACGTCCGCCGACTGAACTGATTCGCAAGGTGCCGGTATGGTTCTATCTTTTCGACCTGCTCTACCTGGATTGTTACGACATCCGGCGGGTTCCGCTCCGGTACAGAAAGCAGGTACTTCGCAAGGTCTTTGGCTTCCATGACGCCTTGCGGTTCACGGAACATCGCACGACTGAAGGCGAGGACTACTACCGACAGACATGCAAGAGAGGAGGGGAAGGTATCATCGCAAAGAACGCGGACAGTGTGTACGTGTCCAGGCGAACGCGCGATTGGCTCAAATTCAAGTGCAAGCGACAACAGGAGTTCGTCATTGGCGGTTACACCGATCCACGAGGGATCCGCAGCGGGTTCGGAGCATTGCTGCTGGGTTACTACCGCGGTGGAAAGCTCGTGTACGCCGGGAAGGTAGGGACGGGGTTCGCCGGCGATCTGCTGCGGTGTCTCGGCAAAAAGCTCGCTCGGCTGGAGAAGCCGATTTCTCCCTTTGCCGAGGATGGGTTGCCGCGGCGCGGCGTGCATTGGGTGAAGCCGAAGCTCGTCGCGCAGATCGGATTCACCGAGTGGACGGCAGGAGGTAAGCTAAGACACCCTCGGTTTCTCGGCCTGCGGGATGACAAGCGGCCGGCGGATGTCGTGCGTGAGGGCTGATGTGCGATAACGCGAATCGCCAATACCGCCGGCGGAACTCTAAATAAGTCTAACGGACAACAGGTGTCGCTCGCAGCATACCGAAGCAAAAGAGCCTTTACGGAAACGCCCGAACCGGTCGGGCGAGTGCGGCGAAGCGGTCTTACGCGCGTCTTTGTGGTTCAAAAACACGATGCGAGCCGGCTTCACTATGATTTCCGGCTCGCCGTAAATGGGGTCTTGGCATCCTGGGCAGTACCAAAAGGCCCGTCAATGAACCCTGCGGACAAGCGCCTGGCCGTAAGGACGGAAGACCATCCGCTCGAATATGCGAAGTTCGAAGGCGTGATCCCGCCCGGCCAATACGGAGCAGGGATCGTGATGGTCTGGGACTTGGGAAAGTATGAGCCACTGGAAAATCAGCCGCCAGAGGAGCAACTGGCTCGCGGCAAAGTCCAAATTGTGCTGCAGGGAGAAAAACTGCGCGGCGGTTTCACGTTGATCCAAACCAAAAATCGATCCATGAATTCTGGCCGAAGAGACTATTGGTTGCTCGTCAAAAGTCGCGACGAGTACGCTGATCCGTCGTGGGACATCGAGAGCGCTCGATTCGATCGCTCTGTTGTTACCGGCCGCAGCATGAAGGAGATCAGGGAGAAAAAACCAGCAAAGCGTCGACCTGGCCGGCACCGTGTCTGAACGCAGCCGCGCATGCCGATCGGAGGAGCGGCACTGCCGCTGCGTCGATTTGTTAGCGTGGCGTGGGGCTGGCAATCTCATCCACAGAGTGTCTTCGCGACTTGGCCTCTGTCAATGCCGAGCGCAGGCGAACCGATAGGATTGGTCCAGTAACTGCAGTAAGTGCAAAAACGGACGCGCGGCACCAACCCTTAGGATCTTCGGAACCTGGAAGTCCCATGTGGCTGTGGGTGGCATTCATTCTGTTCGTATTCTTCTTGGTGGCATTGGATCTCGGGGTATTGAGACTCGCACAATAGCCTTCAAGCAGGCGCTGATATTGAGCGCGGGGTGGATCACCGTCGCTCTCGCTTTCAATGTCGTGATCTTTTTTCTCTATGAGAATCATTGGTTCGGGCTCGATCTTGCCAGACGGACGAACGGCCGCGGTTCTATTCTTTGCAGGCTTCCTGATCGAAAAATCGCTCGGCCTGGATAATCTCTTTTTCATCGCCTTGATTTTCTCGTACTTTCGCATTCCGATCGCGTCTCAGCATCGCGTACTATATTGGGGAATCTTGGGTGCAGTGATCATGCGCGCCGAGATGATCCTTGCCGGCACCGCGTTAATCGAGCGTGTCGACTGGATTCTCTACATTTTCGGCGCGTTCTTGATTGTCAGCGGTGTCAGGATGGGGCTGGTCGGACACCCCCCGGATATTGAAAAGAATCCGATCATTAGATGGATAAGGCGTTTCTTTCCTGTGTTTCCGAAATTCGCGGGTGAACGATTTGTCGTGAGGCGAAGAGGGCAGCTGGCCCTTACGCCACTTGCGTTGGCATTGATCATGATCGAGGCGTCTGATCTGATCTTTGCTCTGGATACCATCCCGGCGATTTTTTCCATCACGCGCGAGTCGTTCCTGGTGTTCACGAGCAATATCATGGCGTTGCTTGGCTTGCGCTCGCACTACTTCGCGCTGGCCGGAGCCGTCGACCAGTTTCGTTATCTGAGAACTTCGCTTGGGCTTCTCTTGGTGCTGGTCGGGATCAAGCTACTGCTGAAAGACGTTCTCGTTGAAGGGCCGACCAGCATGTTTTTTACGCTCGGCGCTGTAGCGATCTTTTTGGCAAGCGGGATCATCGCATCGTTACTCTTTGGGAGGCGTGCGCCAAATTGCACTTAGGAAATCGAGCGCGGCGGGCGCGTCAGACGGGGCTGTGGCGTTGCCCAAACGTTGCGGGCTGGACCTGTGCCTGGTCTAGCTTGCAATGGCGCGGGTCTCGCGGTTCAGCGGCCGACGTGCCCACGCAATTCCGGATGGAGTTCGGCTCGAACTGCAGTGATGATGCTTGCGGCATCATCCTGGGAGAAACCACAAACCAGCAGCACCTGATCAGCCAGCGCGAGAGCGGCCGCAATGTTCTCTGGAAACACGGTGCTGGCTCCCGCCCGTGCCAGCGATGAGATTTCCTGATCATCGGCTGCACTTACGATGGAGGATGCTGTTGGATTTTGCTGGCGCACATAGTGAAGAATGCGTTCAATCAAATGACGTCGATCGAAGGTTACAACGACGAGGCGCGCTCGGGCGACGCCGGCAGCCTCCATAACCCGCTTGCGGCCCGCGTCCCCGAAGACGACCTTGTGTCCGGACTGTTTTGCCCTGCGAAAGCGCATCAGGTCAGAATCGATCGCAATGTAAGGAGCCTTTGCGGCCTCCAGCACGAGCGCCACTGGGCGACCCACGCGTCCGCAGCCACACAGGATAACGTGATCGCTGAGATCTCGGCTTTCCTCGCGGATGGCAGCCTCTTCGGCATGTGTTTTGAGGCGATGTGAAGCACCGCGAACGAGTTCCGCAAATCGCGAGCTCGCTTGAATCAGCATTGGGCCGAGCGCCATGGACACCGCTAGGGCCAAGAGAGCGGGCTGCCCAACGCTCGCTTCCAGGGCATTCACTCGCATCGCCTGTGTGAGTAGAAGTAAACCAGCTTCTCCGCCGTGTGCCAGAATAAGGGCAACTCGCACTGCGACCGGTGCTGGCCAGCGCATGATTGCACCAACCTGGATCATGACGAAGGCCTTTCCTGGCAGGCATACGGCTATCCAGGCGAGGACGCTCATGGGCGCCACAACGACGGTTGAGGGATCCACCTCCATGCCGACGGTGACGAAGAATAGGCCCAACAGGATGTCGCGAAAGGGTCGGATATCATCCTCTACCTGATGACGGAAGTCGCTTTCGCCGACCACCATACCGGCGAGGAATGCTCCGATCGGCCCGGAAAGACCGGCGACATGTCCGACGAACGCCGTACCGAGCGCGAGCAACAGAACGGTGAGCAGAAATAGATCCGCCGAGTTCGTCCGGGCAACCCAGGTAAGCCAGGTGCGAAAGACCGGTTTGCCGACGAAAGCCGCCACGCCGAGTGCAATCGTCGCTGTTGCGAGCTGGCGCAGTGCTCCCAACGGTTCCGGCCCACCGCCTAGTTGCCACCCACCCAGGACAACGAGAAACGGAAGGACAGCAAGATCTTGAAAGAGAAGGATTCCCAGCACAAGGCGGCCTTGTTGGCTGCTGACCTCCCCCTGGTCGACCAATTGCTTGAGCGTGATTGCGGTCGATGACATCGCAACTGCACCACCGAGCAGCACCGCGCCGGATAAGCTCACACCCGAAAGCGCCGCAATTCCCGTCACGATAAAAACGGTAAACCCGACTTGCAGACTGCCGGCGCCGAAAACGTCGCGGCGTGCGGCAATCATTGCCGAGAGCGAAAACTCAAGGCCCACCATGAACATGAGAAAAATGATGCCGAGCTCGGCCAAAAACCTTGCTTCATCGCTCGCGGCGATCAGTTGCAAACCGTGCGGTCCGATCACCAAGCCGGCCAGCAGGTAACCCCCGGCCGCCGGAAATCTCAGACGCGCGACCAGGCTGATGGCGCAGACGGAGGCAAGGATCACGACTAGCGTCCTGATCAACAGGTCGTCGGCCATGCGCAGCTCCGATGCGCGTCGCACTCACTTCATTGTCCAAAGTTGTCAGCGCAGTGATGAGCATCAAGTTCCGCCAATCCGAGAAAAATATCAGCGCTCAGCGGCTGACAAACGTCAATGCGACGACGGCGGACGAAGGTTAAGCCTTTCGTTCCGAATGGCTATGACAGTTGCTCACGTAGCGGAAATCCGCGTGACGAGCGCAACTCGGAGTCGCCGGATATGGCCACGTTCAAAGCAACCGATACTATCACAGTGATTGAAGGCTATGACGCAATCCGCATCTTTCTCGAGGCCGTTTGGCGTCGCCATGGTCGGCCCGTCGAGCAGATCGCCTTTTTGCTCGGTAGCTTGAAGTGGGCCGACGGGGCGCCAGTCGATCCGACATCGTGGCAAGACTGGCAGGCAGCCGTCCAAATGGCGGTGTCAGCCGGATCCTGCAAGATCGCCGTAGGCAAATGATCGCGTTGCAGTAGCGTGAGCGCTGGGCACCGGAAACACGCCGTCAGGCAAGGCGAGACCGTTTTCGTGAGGTGGAGGGCAAAGCGGTACGACTGTTCCGCACAGGCGCACCGCTCATCTCTGGCCAACGCAATCCTCAGTGTCGCAAGCGAGGGCCAACCATCTGCACGCAACTCGACGAAATCCGCAATGATCCGTTGATACTCATCAAGGTGACTTTTCTTCGCAATAGAGAAGAATAGCGGCGCTAACGGTACCTGCCAATCCGCAATGGCCGTTCCGTGGCACTTTCACGCAACGGGAGCGCGTCATGCCAATCACTATCTGCCGTCTCTATGATTCATATGCTGACGCACGCCGGGTCATCGTCGCGCTTGAGGTCGCGGGCCTGCCGTCTTCGGAGACCAGCATGATTTCGAACAATTCCGACACCTGGTACAAGTCCACCGAGAGCACGAATATTGTGCCTTCGCGGAAACAGAATAAGAGCAGGGAGACCGCCCGCGATGGCAAGTTCGAGGGTGCGGCCGTTGGGGCTGCAATCGGCGCAACGGCGGCGACAGCTGCCAGTCTCATTACGATGCTAGCGCTTCCCGGGATCGGCGCCGTGGTGGGCGTGGGATGGCTTGCGGCGATGTTGGGTAGCATGGCGATCGGTGGCGTCACCGGCGGCCTGCTGGGAGTGCTGACCAATGCCGGCATCAGCGAAGAAGATGCGCACGTCATTGCCGAGGGCGTTCGCCGCGGAGGAACATTGGTCGCCGCGCGGGTGCCACCGGCCGAAGTGCCGCGAATAGAGCCGATTATGAACCGGTTAGCGGTAAGGCTTCAGGAACGTTGCGAGCTATACCGCAGGTCGGGCTGGCAGGCGTTCGATCCAAACGCTGTGCCCTATACCGCTGACCAGGTACGGAACGAGCGCGCATTGCATACTCATTAGCAGGCCAGCCGGCAGCCGACGTTCAAGGCTGCTCGGTCAGTCGAATGAACCGCACAGGAGTAAGCCATGAGCTATTACGATTTTGATGCTCGCAAGTCACGGCGCGCGGGCTTTCCGCCGTCGGTCGCCGAGATCGACGCCGGCTTGCGGGCCCATACGCAGCGCGTCTACGGTTATATGGCCGGCGGCCTCGCGCTGACCGGCCTCGTCGCCTACCTAGCCGCGGCTTCCGGCTTCTACCAGTCTATCGCGGCGACGCCACTGATTTGGCTTGTCATGCTGGCGCCCCTCGGCTTCGTGCTGGGCTTGAGCTTCGGTATCCAGCGCATGGCCGCAGGAACGGCAATGCTGCTGTTCTGGCTCTATGCTGCCGTCATGGGGCTCTCGCTTGGAGGCGTCTTCCTGGTGTTCACCGGGGAGTCGATTGCGCGTGTGTTCTTTATCACGGCGGCGACCTTCGGCGCGATGAGCCTCTACGGCTACACGACCAGATCCGATCTTTCTCGCTTTGGATCGTTCCTCATGATGGGCCTGATCGGTATCGTGATTGCGTCCCTCGTCAATATCTTCATCGGATCGAGCGCGCTTCAGTTCGCTATCTCGATCATCGGCGTCATCGTGTTCGTAGGCCTCACTGCCTACGATACACAGCGCATCAAGGAGATGTATCTTGAATCCGACACCGGCGAAATCGCCGGCAAGAAGGCCGTGCTTGGTGCGTTGGCGCTTTACCTTGATTTCATCAACCTCTTCATGATCCTGCTCCAATTGTTCGGCCAGCGCCGCGACAACTAGGCGGCGCACGGATTGATAGTGATGGCTCGTGTTCTGATCGTACTAGGCGCGCTGATCCTGGCGGTTGGCCTGCTTTGGCCCTAT
Source organism: Bradyrhizobium sp. UFLA05-153 (assembly GCF_054185185.1). Classification (NCBI taxonomy): domain Bacteria; kingdom Pseudomonadati; phylum Pseudomonadota; class Alphaproteobacteria; order Hyphomicrobiales; family Nitrobacteraceae; genus Bradyrhizobium; species Bradyrhizobium sp. UFLA05-153. Next base: position 97,408 of record NZ_JBBIAM010000002.1, on the reverse strand, counting down.
CTGAGCCAACTCGGATTGGGGCGGCTGCCCGGCGACATCGCCATCGAGCGGGGAAACACGACGCTCGATTTCCCGCTGATGACATGCTTACTTATCAGCGTGGTGTTCAGCCTCGTACTTTGGATCGCGAACCGCTGACGCGACGTCAGAGCTACCGCGCAGTACACCGGGCGCCACGCGACACCTGTGCTTGCAGCAGTCGCCTGTGCGAGCGTCGGCGACGACGTCTCGCGACCTGGCGCGCTGACGACGATCAATTTCCGATTTGTCTTTGTACAGAATTGCAGGACGAAGCGACACAGGCGGCAAGCGATTTTTGACAGACGCCAATGTGGACCATTTTCCATGCGGCTAGAGTCAGCGTGGCTGCGGGCTAGCGTCCGCGAACTTGGCACACCGGACGTTGATTGGTCATAAGTCAAGAAGTGGAGATCTCATGATGAGGAAAACAATGATTGCACTCGCGGTCGGCACGGCCGTGGTAGTCGGCTCGGTGGCAAGTTCAACCCCGGCGGACGCTCGATGGCGTCATGGATTTCCCGTCGCTCCGATAGTCGGTGGCCTGGCGGCTGGCGCACTCATTGGCGCCGCACTCGCAGCGCCGAAGCCATACTACTATAGCTACGCCTATGAGCCCGTCGATTTCGGACCGTACTGTCGGATTCGGCGTGAACGCTTCTGGGACGGTTGGACGTGGCGGATCCGCCGGATCGAGGATTGCTACTGATCCTCTCGCGTTCGGGAGGCGGTCCGGCAAGGGAAGCCTGGCGAGGGTGACGTCAGGTTTCCCCTTGGTCCGTCGGAATGAGTATCGGTCCGCCGCTATATTGCATCGCTCAAATTGCGGCTCGCTGGTCGATCGTCATCAATGCCCGTCGCGCCGTCTTGAAAGTGAGCCCAGGGCTGCATCGCATGTTTGCTGGAACGGTTCAATGATTAAGGACATTATCATCAATCTCGAGCATCAGGTCGCACGCGATCCAGCCCGCGATTTTGCCATTTCGATTGCGGCGATGTTTGACACCCACCTTGCCGGTGTTGCCTTCGCCTACGCCCCTGATTTTCCAGGTTACCCCGTGATGGAGCTTCCGCCTGACATCCTGGCCCAGATGGTCGCGAGCAGCGAAAGATCTGCGCTCGCCGCGATCGAACGCTTCGACGCGGCTGCCGAGCGTAGCCTGGTTTCATCGGAGCACCGGTTGCTGAGGACGATAGGCGCAGAGGCGCCCGCGATCTTTGCGACCCTCGCCCGGCGCTTCGATCTGAGCGTGTTCACGCAATCCGAGCCGTTTCGCGCGGTCAACGATGACATGATCGAAACGGGGCTGTTCCAATCAGGGCGTCCGCTCATCGTTGTGCCCTTCGTCCAGAAGGACGGGTTGAAGCTCGATCACGTGGTGTGCTGTTGGGATGGCAGCCGCGCGGCGGCGCGCGCCTTCAACGACGCGTTGCCGCTGCTCGCGAAGGCGACGACTGTGGATCTCTTGATCGTGCTGAACGGGAAGACCAACGCCGAGAACAAGGAAGTCCGCGGTGTCGAGATGGCGGCTCACCTCGTACGTCATGACGTCAAGGTCGAGATCGCGACTGTTCCGGCCCCTGACATCGATGTTACCAATGCCATCCTTTCCTATGTCGCAGAGAGTTCCGGGACCCTGATCGTGATGGGTGGTTACGGTCACGGGAGGCTGCGCGAAGTCATTCTGGGCGGCGTGACCCACGATATGATGAAGTCGATGACGGTGCCGGTCTTCATGTCGCATTGAAGAGTGCGACAACCTGCGCCAGGAGTGAGATCGATGCAGCTCGGTCTTTACGCATTTGCTGGCGCCGCCGCCTTCCTCGGCGCTACGGTTTACATCGGCCTTGTCGAGCAGCCAGCGCGGCTCAGGCTCAATACTCGTGCGATGATCCAGGAATGGAAACTGAGCAACCGGCGCGGCACGCTGGTGCTATCGGGCTTTGCCGTCCTGTCGGCCGCGATCGCTCTTGTACAGTTCAGGCAGAGTGGCGACGTTCGCTGGATCATTGGGGGCACTACGATTCTGGCAAGCTGGCCGTATGCCTATTTTGTAATGATGCCAGTGAACGTCTGGCTGTTCGCCATTCAGCTAGGAAAGCCGGTTTCGGCGGTGCGCAGGCTGATGCGGGACTGGGGGCTCTTGGAATGGGGGCACGCCCTGATCGGATTCGCAGCCTGTAGCGTCTTCGCGTGGGCGCTGGAATTGCCGCCTTGATTGATCGCCGTCAATGTCGGAGCGCTGCGCTTCGGCCAAGGTCGCTCATGCTACAGGCGAATGAAGGGTTCTGCCAGCGAGGGCCGATGCTGCATATCGATATTCCGACGTTGGAGGAGTTCAAGGCGCTGGCGCAGATCAAGGGCGAGACCTGCGTTTCCCTATATCTGCCGACATCCCCCTTGGGGAGTAACGCCCAGCTCAACCGTACTGCGTTCAAGGACTTGGCTAGGGACGCGCTCTCGCAGCTCGGGGTAGGCGGCGTCGACAACAGCAAGATCGCTGCCTTCGAGCGGCAGTTCGATCACCTCGCGGGCGTAGAGCACAATATCCAGGATGAAGACAAGCTCAGAAGGCTCCAGCGTCGAAAGCCGGATCCGGTCGATTCGTTCTGGCATTACCTGTCTGCTGGCCTGGCGGTGCTCACCACGTCTGCGACAATGCGAGCGTTCCGCCTGCCGGATTCGCCAAAGCCACTCGCCGAGGTCGCGGACCGCTTCCATCTAACTCCGCTGATCCGCGCCATGACGTCGCCGCACGATATCTTCGTGCTTGCACTGGCGGAGGAGAGCGTTCGGCTGATTCACGCCTTCGCCAATTTTCCGCCAGAACGGCTGCAGGTTCGTGGCCTGCCCAAGAACGCGGAGGAAGCGACCCGGCGGCCATCCTTTCACGTACGCGCCCCGCGCGGCAGACTGCAGAACCTCGAAGGCGAAAAGGTGCTGCTGCACCAGTATATCAGGAAAGTCGAGCACGCCATCCGCAGCCTGCTTGCGGAACACAATGCACCGCCTCTGGCTCTCGCGGCGGAGGAGCCTCTCGCGTCGATGTTCCGTTCGGTCACCAGGTATTCAAGGCTGGCCGACGAGACGATCGAAGGAAACCCAGGCCGGAAGACGGATGCCGAACTGGGAGATACAGCGATCCCGATTCTCGACCGTCTCTATTCCCGCGAACTGAGAGCGGTGATCGCGCGCTACGACGAGCTCAAGCCCCGACGTGCAACTACTGACGTTTCCTACGCCGCGCATGCTGCGACCGCAGGCGCCATTGATCAGCTCGTTGTCGATCTTGATGCAGTTGTGCCCGGCCTCGTCAGCGACTTCGATGGCACCGTGACATATTCAGCTTCTGACGATGCCGAAACCTACAGCGTTGTCGACGAAGTCGCGCGGCGGGCGCTGTCCACGGGCGCCAGGGTCATGGGCGCCAAGCAGCATGAACTACCGAACCGGGCTCCGCTCACCGCCATCCTCCGCTACGAATTCCATTGAAGCACGCAGCCATGGTGGTGTGTGTGCGCCTTCGGCATTTTCGATCAGCCTGGCCTTAATTCCCTCCATCACAGCGACGCAAGTGGTTCCGAGATCGATCCTTCGTGGCGACAGCATCTCTGCGGGAATGAGGGGGTGAGGGCCGCGATGGGCTAGCGGCGATCGTATGCGGGACGCATGGGCCGCCGAGGAGGAGGAGGCGGCTACCTACGCGTCCCGGCTCAGGCGGCCTACTTGGCCTCCGCCTGCGAGGCGTCCTTGACCTCGATCTTCTTCGGCGTGGACTTGGCCGGTTTCGGTATTGTGACCTTGAGGACGCCGTTGGACATGGTTGCCTGGATGCTGGACGGATCAATGCCGGGAGGCAACTGCAGCACACGCATGAACATGCCGTAGATGCGCTCGCTGTGCTGCACGTTCTTGTCTTTCTGATTTTCCTCGACCTTCTTCTCGTTCTCGCCCCGGATCGTGAGGGTATCATCCTCGATCGATATTTCGACGTCCTTTTCAAGGCCGGGCATCTCAGCGGTGACCTCAACGGCCTCGTCAGTCTCGGTGATTTCGATGTTAGGGGTGAGCGACTTCGTTCCGTCGTTTGAGGCTATTCCTTGCACCAACTCGTTGAACAGCCGGTCGATCGCCCGATGCAGGCCGAATGGTCCGAAATCCGGTCGCATCGGCGCGCCGCTCTACGGAACCAATGATCTTAACCTCATGGCGTTCTCCGTTTTGCCTCGACGAGACTTAACTAGCGTGCGGATAACAGGTCGCGGCCGTTATGGACTGACCACGATCTGGTCATCGACACGGGTGATGCCCGGTGCCGACCATGCGACACGCTCGGCTTCCTCGCGTTCGATCCACGAGCGAACGGTGCCTTTCAGGATGACCTCGCTGCCGTGGGTTTCGACGGCGATGCGATTGGCATCGACCTCCGCATTCCGCTTGAACGCCTCTTGGATCCTGCGCTGAATGTCGGTGGCCTCGACCCTGGGCTTTAGTGAGATGATGTTAGTCACGCCCTTGGTCCCTTTTACCTTTCGCACGGCATTTTCGGCCGTGGTTTTCTGGTATTGCCATTCCGCCGTGCCTTCGAGGGTCAGCCAGCCGTCTTTGACGATGACCTTGATATTTTCGTGCGAAATGGGCAGTTGAGCCTTCAGACTGGCAATCGCATCGCGCGCGATGTCCGGATCGGGCCTTTGATCGATCGACGGCAGGCGGACTTCGATGTCATTCGCGACGGCATGTACGCCAGCGACGCGCTTCGCCGCGTGCTCGGCTTCCAGCCGGTCACTGTAACTTCTGGTGAATCCGGCCAGTGTGACCACGCCATCCTTCACTGAGATGGCGATATCCTCGGCATCAAGATCGGGATCCCAGTTTAACTCTTCGCGGACGTCGCGTTCTATTTCACGGTCGGATCTCATGATTGGCTCCTGGTCTGTACAAAGCGGATTGTGGGATCGGCGGGTCATCACGCTACCGATCAACGCCATCCTAAAAGGCGTCACACGTCCAGCCATGATGCTCATCAACTTCCGCGGCGGTTTTCTCGATGCGGCGCTGTTACTGCGCTATGATAAGGCTGACGCGAACTTCGTGAGCCAGTAGGCGCTTTGCAGCATCGACCGAGTTGATGATTGCTGTGAGCGGTTGGGTAAGTTCGTGAGCGAGTGCAGCGCCATCTGGCCGTGAGGCGCGCCATATGAAACAGCCTCGTTGCGCAATTTTTCAATGCGGAGGCCGGCTTACGGGCGCTCGAGAGTCTCCGCCACGAGCGCGTCCTGTTTGTCTCCGCTAATTCGATCGGCAACGCCAAAAAGCGGCGATCGGCGACCGCAGAGCGAAAGGTAATTGGTCGCTACCCGACCTTGCCGGATTATCGAAGCCAATCGTCGAAAGATTGCACGGTCAGCAATGCCGTTTTCGGGCACGCTTAGAGTTGGTCCGCCGCTCAGGAACGCCAACTCGGACGAGAGGTATCCAGGCGGGAGGATCGCTTGCCGGAAACGTTTCGACCAGGCTCATCAGGACGAGTTCGTCGTCGACCGCGGTCGTTTCAATTTCACGGGCGAGCTGGGCTTTGGCCCGGCTCTTGCGACCTTGATGGCTCGATCGCCGTTGCGTCATCACAGGTCCGCCTAGACAGCCGTGCCCACGGCCGTAGGATTGGTCCCCTGCTGCTGCCGCGCTCGAAGTCGGAACGAGAATATGACCAGGGCGATGCCAAAGGCGATGGCATACGCGCCCATCCACCAAGTCAGGACGAGAGCTCCGATCAAGGGCGTGAAGAAAAGCAGCGAGCCATATGCCAGCGACAGAATGCCACCCAAAACCAACCACCACCGGCCATGCTCCAGGTTGAGGCGAAACCCCGCAGCCGTCATCAACCCACCGGTGACGACCGCCCATGAGGCGACCAGCAATACGAAGGCAAGCACGGTAAGGCCCGGCCAGAGGAGGGCTCCGATGCCCACGGCGATATTGACCAGCCCTTCGAAGATCAGGAATCCCCAACGGCCCCTGCGGCGCATCGCGCGGACCGCCGAGATGATGCCGGCCACGCCGTCGACCAGCATGTACGCGGAAAACAAGAGCACCAGCGACAGCATTGTCGGGCCGGGAAAGATCAATGCGAGACATCCGAAGACGATGCCGAGAATGCCTCGCAACAGGAACAGCCACCAGGTTGGAGCGAGCGCTGCCGTGGCATGATCGGTTTGGGCATCCGAGGGGCCAGTGAACGTCGTGCTGGTCATGACATGCTCCCGCAATCTGGCTTCGATTGATGTTTGGTGATGTTTAGCGCGTGCTGGATGGCGGGCGCATTGACGGCCGTCAGAATTGTTTCCTTCCACCTTTGAGCCGTATCGATCTTCGCGGGTGACCGCTCAGTCGAAATTTGTTGGAACTCTATCGGCCGGTTGCCGACTCCAAAGGTTGTCCATGGATCAGAAATCGTTTCCCATCGTTGGCATCGGTGCCTCCGCAGGCGGTGTTGAAGCGCTGGAGACTCTGTTCGAAGTCCTGCACAACGGTATGGCTTGGTCCACCACTTTCCAGCCGACGACGAGCGATACTCAGGCCGCCCAACTAACGAAATTGCGGCAGATCCTGCGCAACGACGGAGGTGTTAATCATGACCCAAGCTGCCGGCGATAAACGGCGTTGAAGCCGAAAAGTCCGATAAAGTCCGATGATGACACTTGCTCGGGCCGCGCGGCGTCCCCGGCGCGCCAGCTCCTGCAAAGATGACGTCCCAGCGCGCAAAGAAGAACCGAAGTACCTCGAGCCCGGCTTCAGTACCTGATCCCGGCTTCGCGGCAAAACGGGACGAGGCGCTCTAGCTTCGTTCGATGAGCACCTTGCCTCGAATCACGCAGAGGGTGCGCTCGCCGTCAGACACCTCGGTTGCGAGGTGGATGTTGGTCGCCGGACGCACGTTCTTCTGAAGAACCGCGGGCGTACAGTGAACGGCATGAGCGCAGGCTTCGTCCACGTTCTCGAACTGGAGGCCACGGCGGTCCTCCGCCAAGCGTCCATTAAGGTACCGATGGAAAAAGAAACGCTTCATCCCGCCCCAACTCGGTCCGACGCCCAACGTTCCAATATGAACGAACTGCCAATTTCTGATCGGCCAATTTCTGATCAATTGGCAGGCGCGATCGCCGGTAGGTGGAAATTGGCTCCTATCGGTGAGCTTGGGCGCGTGGACCTCCGGGACAGATATCTCGCGACTACGAAGCGTGGATCGAGAGGGTGATTTTACCGACTACATGACCCTCGGCTAGACGTTCGTGCGCCTTGTAGGCGTGGGCCAGGGAATAGCATTCCGCGATCGGAACTTTGAGTTTCGCTGCCTGGACCGCCGCGTTGAGGCGTTCGAACTCGCGAACGCCGGAAATGCCGTCGTAGCGGACCAATTCCGTGCCGCGCCGCTTCTTCGGGGCCGGCTCGATGCCGTTCGGGTGCGCCAGCCGGCCGCCGGGCCGCAGCACGTTCAGGCATTTCTCCAGCGCATCGCCGCCGGCTAGCGCCAGGATGGCGTCGACGCCGTCTGGCGCGAAGCGGCGCGCTTGGTCGTCGATGTCGATGCGCTTGCCGTCGACGACGACATGCGCGCCCATCTCCCGCACGAGCTCCACGCCTTCCTGGTCTGATGCTGTTGCGAACACCCGGGCGCCGCGAAATCTTGCGAATTGCACGGCAAGCGTTCCGACACCGCCGGAAGCGCCGTGAATGATGATGGTCTCGCCCTTCTTCAGCTTCAGTGCCTCGTCAATCCCCTGCAGTGCCGTCAATCCCGTAATCGGGATCGCACCGGCATGTCGCAGGTCGAGCCGTTTTGGGATCGCCGCGACCTTGTCGGCGGGCACGGCGACGTATTCGGCGTAGAAACCGCCTTTCGGGTTCTCCCAATTGTAGGAATAGACCTCGTCACCGACTTTCAACCGTCGCACCCGCGAGCCGACGGCGGCGACGATTCCGGAGCCGTCATAGCCGAGCACCAATGGAAAATGCGGCTTGCGGGGCGCATAAAACCCTTCCCGGACGTCGGCATCCCACCGGCCGACGCCGGCGGTGTCGACGGCAATCATGACTTCGTCAACGTCCAGCGGCGGCACCGGTAAAGCATGACCGGTGATAACCTCCGGGCCGCCGAAGCGGTCGATGGCCGCCGCGAACATGGTGCGGGGGACATGCATCGTGTGATGCCGGAGAAGCGAAGCATTGCGGGGACGATCGAGCATGGTGGCTATCTCGCGTGGGCTTTCCGCTTGCATGGACGAGATTGCCGGCCGCGACGCTGACGTCGGTCAATTTCGGAAAGCAAATACGAGGGCAGCGGCCCGCCTGTTTAGCGCGACGCGCCGCCCTGTCGTTCCGCCGCGCGGACTAACTGACGGCCCTCAATCGAGGGTTCGGGATGGAAGAACGCGCCCCCCCCCCGCGAAAGAGCCTCGGTATGGAACGGCGCTGCGACTTCGGCAAGTTGATGCCCATCAACGTATAGGGTGGCGAGCGGTGTAGCCTGCGAGCAAACGGATCGATGTCAGCACGATGGGGTCGCCAATGCAGCGCCACGGCTTCGTGCGAAGCGACGACGGTAGCGAACTGCGCACGCCACCGCCGCTGTTCGAATCGCACATGCGGGCGAACATCCAGGCCGTTATCGCAGTCGCAGTGGTGTTGCTTGCGCTTTGGGTCGCGCACGATTTCCTGGTAGCATTGATCTGGGCAGGCGTGATTGCCATCACCACTTGGCCGATCTACGTTAGGTTTGCGCAGCTGATCTCTGGCCGTCCCTCATCATTCCTGGCATCGTTGCTGTTTACTTGCATAATCGGCCTCGTTCTTCTCATACCCATTGTCTTGACCGTGCGTCAGGTCGCCCAGGGGAGCAATGCTTTTGTGCACGTGCTCAATCGCCTGCGTGAGAGCGGAGTTGTTGTCCCGGCCTGGCTTGCGCAGCTACCGATCGCCGGCGAATACCTCGATCTCTGGTGGCGTGCCAACCTCAGCAATCCTGAGGCTCTCACGGAATGGCTTCGCGGCGTAAACATCGAAAATCTGACGAACTGGACTGGCACGCTCGGCGGCGCACTTCTGCATCGTCTCCTCCTCTTCGCCATTACGCTGATCGCGCTTTCCTTGATGCTGCGTGACGGAACATGGCTTGCGGACCGATCGGTCGTCACCGCTCGGCGCCTGCTCGGCAATCCCGGCACTCGCCTGATCGGCAAGATCGCCGACGCAACCCGCGCCACCGTGAACGGAACGATCGCAGCGGCGATTGTGAAGGGCGCTGTCGTCGGTATCGCCTACGTCATGATGGGCGTGCCTCATCCGCTGCTATTTTCAGTGCTGACAATTGTATTGGCAATGGTGCCGCTCGGCGCCTGGGTCGCGCTTGCGGCGGCTTCTCTGACTTTGGTTGTTCAAGACGGCACCTTGTTGGCGCCTGTCGGACTGTTTGTCTTTGGCGCGGCGGTCCTGCTGATCGGCGACAACTTCATTCAGCCGGCTCTTATCGGAGGCGGCGCTGAGCTGCCCTTCCTGCTGGTGCTGATCGGAATTCTGGGCGGGATGCAGTCGTTCGGATTAGTCGGTCTCTTTCTTGGGCCGGTAATCATGGCGGCGCTCCTGACCGTATGGCGCGAATGGATCGGCATCCGGGAGTGACGGTCGGGCTGTTCGTCACGATATCCTGCTGCTTGTAACTCTCATCGTTCACCGGGCGTGAAAAAAAGGACCGCGCGGCTTTCGCCGGCGGTCCAAGTCTCGGGAGGAACGCCCACGGAGGGCAAGCGACGCGGGGGTCGCCAAGTTCAATTCGCAGATCGAACGGCCTTATGCATTGACGAGACTCAATTCTCTGCCTGGATTTTGTATTTCGCGGGGGCTGATACCCGTCAAGGTGCCGACGATCGATTGACGCAACATTGCGACTAACCGGGACGGCGAGTATCGCGCCATGCCAGACAGCGGCTTCGAAACATTTGCGAAAGTTGGCGAACCCAACACAGCCCGCGCACTCCCGAGGCGTTCTCCTTACCTGGATCGGGATCTTCACGGTTCGACGGAGACGCCTGGTGAAGAAGGCGCGTCTGCGCCGTGGCGAAGCCGCTGGCGCCGGCCACTGCTGGCCCTTGGTCCGGTCGCGCTGGTCGCCGGCGCGCTCGCCCTCAATCTGATGACCGGCCGCTACGTGTCGGAGGAAGACGCTTATGTTCAGGCGGTGAGCGCGTCGATCAGCCCGCAGATCTCGGGCCAGGTCGTCGGCATCGCAGCAAAGTCGAACGCGCCGGTGAAGAAGGACGACCTGCTCTTCAACATCGATTCGCAGCCCTATCGGATTGCGCTGGCCAATGCCGAAGCGCAGCTCGGCGTTGCGCGCGACCAGGCGCACACGCTGATCGAGACCTATCGCGCACGCCAGAAGCAAATCGATGAGGCAAGGGCCACGGTCGACTACACGCAGGCCAATTATGAGCGCCAGCAGCAGCTCTACAACACTGGCGCCGCGCCTCGCGCGACGCTCGATGCCGCAATACGCGACTATCAGGCGGCGAAAGCCAATCTGGCAAGCTTGGAGCGGGAGGCGGCGGCAGCGCTCGCCCAGGTCGGCGGCAACCTGGATTTGCCGGTCGACCAGCAATCCGCGGTCAAACAGGCACAGGCGGCCGTCGATCTCGCGGCGCGTAACCTGCGGCTCACCTCCATCGTCGCACCTTTCGACGGCATTCCGCACAATGCCGAGAACATCGCGATCGGGGTTTTTCTGAATGCCGGGCAATCCGCGTTTCCGCTGGTATCGACGCGCGATCTCTATATCGAAGCCAATATTAAGGAGACGGATCTCACCTACGTTAGGGAAGGCAATTCGGCGCGCGTCATCGTCGATGCCTATCCGGACACGCCGATTACATCACGGGTGACGTCACTGGCGCCGGCGAGTGGATCGGTCTTCGCACTATTGCCGCCGCAAAATGCCACAGGCAACTGGGTGAAAGTCGTGCAGCGCATATCGGTTCGCCTTTTTTTCGATCAACCCGCGAACCACCCGCCACTGCGCGCAGGCATGAGTGTCAAGATATCGATCGATACCGGCCACCAGCGATCGCTCCGCGAGCTGTGGCGCGACTTCACCGCGATCTTCGGGGCCTGACGTGGCGCGCGGGGCCTTAGAGAGCGGCGTCATGAACCGCGGAATGATCACAGCAACCGTGATGCTTGCGACCCTGATGCAGGCGCTCGACATCACGATCGCCAATGTCTCACTACCCTATATGCAGGGCAGCCTGTCGGCAACGAGCGACCAGATCAACTGGGTCCTGACTTCCTATATCGTGGCGGCGGCGATTGCTATGCCGGCTACCGGCTGGCTTGAGGCCAGGCTCGGCCGCAAGCCATTATTCCTGACGGCGGTGATCGGCTTCATAGTAACGTCGATGCTCTGTGGGACGGCCGTGTCGCTGGGGCAGATGGTCGTCTTTCGCCTGCTTCAGGGTATCTTTGGCGCGCCACTGGTGCCGCTCTCGCAATCCGTGCTGCTCGACGCCTATCCGCCGGAGCAGCAGGGCCAGGCGACGGCGATATTCGGCCTCGGCGTGATGTTGGGCCCGATTCTCGGGCCGACACTCGGCGGCTGGCTGACCGATTCCTATAGCTGGCGCTGGGTATTTTATGTCAACCTGCCCTTTGGCGTGGCGTGCGCGTTCGGCATTTTGCTGTTTCTCCGACGGCGCGCCGAGCGGCCCCCGGCGCGGCGGCTCGACTGGCTTGGGTTCGTGACACTCAGCCTTGGCATTGGCACATTGCAGCTTTTCCTCGACCGCGGCGAGCGCCTCGACTGGTTTACCTCTCGCGAGATTCAGTTGGAGGCCGCGCTTTGCGTGCTCGGCCTCTATCTCTTCACGGTCCACTCCCTGTCAGCGCACGATCCCTTCGTCGACCTTGCGCTCTTCCGCGATCGGAATTTTGTGATCGGTATCATCCTGATTTTCATCGTCGGTGTCGTGCTGCTGGCGACGCTGTCGATGCTGACGCCCTATCTCGAGAAGCTCATGAACTATCCGGTGCTGACGGCTGGCCTCGTACTCGCTCCACGCGGTGTCGGGACCATGATCGCGATGCTGGCGGTCGGGCAGCTCGTCCGCTACATCGACGGGCGGATCTTGATCGCGACGGGTTTCGGACTGACGGCGCTGTCGCTCTATTTCATGACCGGCTTTACTCCTGATGTATCGCAGGGCACTCTGGTCCGCACCGGTCTGCTGCAGGGTTTCGGCCTCGGATTCGTCTTCGTGCCGCTCGGCACGGTGGCGTTCGGAACGCTTCCGCCGGCGTTGCGGACGCAGGGAACCGGGCTCTTCAATTTAATGCGAAATATCGGGGCGAGCATCGGCATTTCCTTGATGAGCTATCTGCTGGTGCGCAATTCAGCCACCACCCAGGCCGGGCTGGTCGAGCACATCACCTCCTACCGGCAGGTGATACGCGACCACGCCCAACATTTCGGTCTCGCCACCGTTCAGGGGCGGGCCGCACTTACCCAACTCGTTTCCGCACAGGCAGAAGCTGTCGCGTTCATCGACAATTTCAAGCTGATGATGTTCGTATCCCTGCTGGCGATCCCCCTGGTAATGCTGATACAACGTCCACGCCGATCTGCTGGAAAAGAGGGTCCGCCAGGAAGGCTTGCAGAAGCGTGAGACGCCAGAAGCGTGAGACGCGTCGTGTCGGAGGCCTTGATGTCGATCAAGCAGGAGTTGAGGGAGGCAAGGGAACGATTGGGGCTGCTGTCGCTGTATCAGCGCTTCGAGTACGTCGTCGTCATGTTCCTCACGGCGTTGATCGCCGTCATCGTCGTCGCCGGGCTGTGGACGCTGACCCTGAAGATTTTGTTTGGGCTGGTTCTCGCTGGAGGATTCGATCCATCCGACTACTCGGCGTTCCAGGCTGCATTCGGCATGATCCTTACGGTGATCATTGCACTTGAATTCAAGAAAACGCTTCTGGTGATGGCTGAGCGCCGTGATACTGTTGTCCAGACACGCTCGGTCGTGATGATCGCGTTATTGGCCATCTGCCGGAAGGTCATCATCCTCGATCTCACAGAAACGGACGCGCTGCACATCTTGTCACTGGCGGCGGCGATCCTCACGCTCGGCGTCATTTATTGGCTGATAGGTGGTCGCGATCCGGCGGAGGAAGAGATGGCCTGACGATAGGGAGTACGAAGCGCTATCGACTGCCGACGAAAACTGGCAGTTTTTGGAGCGCACTATGGCTGACGCCGGCAACACAATGTAGCCGGAAGAATCGAGCTTAAGGCTACGGTAGCGAATAGCGACAAGTCCGGTGAAATCGCCGACGGCAAGGACGGCATAGATGTTACCGTCCTAGCCGAAGATGAAATCATTGATCCGTCCGATCGTCTCGCTCTTTTCGTTGACGACGGGTTTTTGCTTCAGGCTTTCGGCATGGTAGCCCGGGGCAACCTCGTTAGTCTCGGGCCGCGTGAGCCGATTTCCTGTCCCGCGGCTCCCGCGGCGCGATTCATCCACGGAGCGAGACCGTCGTCAAGACGACCGCCGCTGGCGATGGCCACGAGAAGCGGGATCTGATCATCACGTCACCCCGGTTGCCGCCCGCGGACACGCCATGCCGAGCCCGGCGCGTCGCCGGTATCACCCGCCGAGATCAATCTAGCTGCGGATCGTTACCGAGAAGGCCGGTCCGAGGTATTGGTCGTCGATCCGCCAGCGTTCGATCCCGTGGTACTCGAACCCGTCGTGGTGTTATCCATGACGATCTGCGTAACGAGCTTGTTGTCAGGATCGATCAGCAGGATCCGGTCCGGCAGTTTGACGAAGAGAAGGTTCTTCGTCTGGGGAACCTGGTCGGTAACGTTGCCTGGCATCGACTGCGCTGACATGGAATCGGGAAGTTTATTGCCAACCTGCGGTTGCCCGTCGGAAGGCGCGGGCTGTGAAGGCGAAGACGCGAGCCCCTGGCTGACGGCCTGTTGCTGATTTACCGTCAAGTCGGAGTGAACGTCGCCGGGCGCACGCTGGGCGGCGGCGAAGCTTACGCTGCCAAGAAGCGCAATGGCGATCGCGCCTCCGCGAATTAGCTGGTGCATGGTCGTCTCCTGAATAGACAGAGGGATTGGATCAACCCAGGCGGTCGGGGATACCACGACACTCGAGCCGCATGGTGATCAAACATTTATACAAGTGACAAAGCCGGAGCACGTTGATTGCCGTCAAGATCACACGAGCTTTCGTGGCTTGATAGATTGATAGGATGAGTTGATCGTCCGAGTTGGCTGCCGAGCAGGACGGCCAGCATTACGGAACCCGCGGCCATCCGGGAGCGTCCATGTTTGACCCTTCCGATCCGCGCCGCTTGACCGGCAGGTACTCCACGCCGCCGCCGCTTTGCATTCGGACGGGCTGCGGATAGAGCTTGAGCAGCTCAAGGACGTTGTGCGGCATGTCGGTGCTCACGGGCAGGCCGAGCGACGTCGCGACCGAGGCCCATATCGGATAGTCGTGGGTCCATGTGCCGGACGTTAGGGTCTCCGCGACGGTGCCGGCTTTCTCCGCGGATAGTCGACGGGTCAGCAGATCGCATGCGGCCTGTTTGACCTGCGTGATTGCCTTGCGGCCAACGTCGGCCATGATCAACGTCCGGTCGTCGACCTTTGCAATCGGCTTGTCTGCCGCGACCTTGATCAGCGAGGCGGCCGGTGAGTCTCCGAGTTGCGGATCGATCGGGCCCAGCACGGAATGTTTGCTCATGACGATTTCGTCGGCGGCGAGTGCAATCAGTGTACCGCCCGACATGGCGTAGTGCGGCACAAAGACGGTGACCTTCGCCTTGTGCTCCCGTACCGCTTTGGCGATCTGCAGTGCGGCCAGGACCAGTCCGCCCGGAGTATGCAGCACGAGGTCAATCGGCACATCGGCGTCCGTTAACTGGATGGCGCGCATCACGTCCTCGGAATCGTTGATGTCGATGTAGCGCGCAAGCGGAAAGCCGAGAAACCGCATCGTCTCCTGCCGGTGCACTAGCAGGATCACCCGCGACTTTCGCTCGCGCTCGATCTGCGAAATCTTGCGCACCCGCAAGGCTTCGAGAAAATGCTGCCTAAGCATCGGCTGGAGCGCCGAGAATATGAAGAACATCCAGATAATATCGCCTATCGACAAGGTGTCCTCCTCAGCGGGCCGAACGTTGGTTGGATCGTAACGGCGAGACACAAGGCAAAATGCGGTTCCGCGTGCCGAGCAGCATAGAGATGTCATCTTCATCGGAACTGGCGCCGAGAACATTGAACGCCGCCGTGCCGTGCACCATGATCGTTGTCAATATTCGTGGCTCAACGGCGCCAATTGACCGTCGTGTCGTATTGTAATTGATGCTCGTCAGGCCTCTCCCAACAGAGGCGCTATCATTTTTATTAAGCCGACGCCATCAAGGCCTGACCGACGATGGCCGAGCCAGCGGCTCACGAGCCGAACAATCTGGCAAGCCACCCCCTCGCAAAATTGGTGCAATTCGTTCTTCCATCAGGGAGATGAACGACGAGCCTGGTCCCCAATTCCCGCGCAACTGGTTGCGCGGCAAGTTCGGCGTCTTCCCTGGTCGCATGGTGGCCGAGCTCGCACCCCTTGTCGTCGCGAACGACCCAGTCGTCGAAATTGTCGTCCGGAACAACGTGAATGGCCGCAACCATAGAGAGAACTCCGCACACGTACCAAGATGTTGCAACATCGAAGAAGGCGCCGTGATAAAGATCAATTTCGTGCCCTGCGAGAGAATTGCGCGAAACTGACGATCATCAAGGGAAGGCCGACCTGGCCGTCGAGTTTCCGATCACTGCAGGAATGCCGACTCGCGGATCCTGTCCGCGCGATGTTTCTCGCTGCAAAAGGGCTTATTGCGAGCTTCGCAAAAGTTCGCGTTCTCCTGCTTCAGCGCGAAGCTGTTCTGGCTGTTCCCGCAACGGGTGCCGCCTCAAAATAGTTTCGTGATTATGCTTCGCAGAGAAGCGACGCGATCATCCCTACATTGACGGACGTCATGGTCAGGCGAGACTTTGTTGGGCAAAGTTCTTTCAAAAGCTTGCTGCGAACCAAGGTGTGTTGCTCGCATCTGTGCCAATTCGCAAGGCAGGTGGCGTTTTCGTTCGCAGCGGCAGGCGGCAGAGATAGCGGTCGCCGTAGCGCACCCCGGGAAGGAAAAGACGATGCGCAATCCTGCCGCTCAGGCCGCTCTAGCGATTGAAGAACAATTGGTAGCCATCCCAGCCGGCTCGCAATCGCTCTACGGTAAGCTGACGGTGCCGCTAGAATCCAGCGGTCTCATTCTGTTCGTGCAAGGTAGCGGCAGTGGCCTTCACAATCCTCGCAATCGCTACGTGGATCGCTACGTGGCGCGTCTGCTCAACGAGTCCAATCTTGCGACCCTCCTTACTGATTTGCTGACGGTCGAGGAGCAAGAGATTGACCTACGGACGAAGCAGTTGCGGCTCAATATTGCGCTGCTCGCCGAACGGCTGATTGGAGTGGCCGACTGGTTCACGCAGTATCCGGATACGAAGGGCCTACGGCTCGGCTATTTCGGAACTGACACCGGCACAGCGGCAGTATTGGAAGCGGCGGCGTTGCGTTCTGATCAAGTTGGTGCGATCACCTCGCGAGGAGGCCGTCCTGACTTCGCCGGTTCTGCCTTGGTGCGCGTCAGCGCACCGACGCTGCTCATTGTAGGTGGAAAAGACCTTGAGGCGGTTAAGCTGAACCAGGAAGCGTTCATGCAGCTGAAATGCGAAAAGCAGTTTGCCCTCGTGCCAGGCGCAACACGTCTGTTCGAAGAGCCCGGTGCGCTGGACGAAGTGGCATCACTGGCGCGTCGGTGGTATCACAGTCACCTCGTTGGGTGAACGCGGTCCGCGAAGACGCGGCGAGGGATCAGTTGGGCTACCGCTTCGTCCGCTCAATTTCGTTGGACAGGAGCTGAAGTAGGAGCGCGCTGCGCGAACCGTGGACGCGAAACGTCTAGAGGCGGATGTCTCGCAGGCTCGCGATGTCAAGGACCCCAAGAAGGTCATCGAGTTATCCGGCCACTCACCAGCGCGTGCAGCCAAGTCGCACAAAGCGAGGGCGGACCGCATGCGGAACAATTTGTTACTCTAAATAACTGCCATCCAATTAGCACCTTCCTACATTTCTGTAGCGCTGCTTGGTTGATGCGAATGTCGATCGAATCGTACGCCCAGCAAATTGTCGACTTCGTGCGTCAGAACGAGGCCTGGGCGCCGCCGATTGTTTTCGCGCTCGCTTTCGGCGAGTCTCTAGCATTCATCTCGATGTTGGTTCCGGCTTGGGCTGCGCTGATCGCGATTGGCGGGCTGGTCGGCGTGAGCGAGATCAAGTTCTGGCCGATCTGGGGCGCCGCCTCGATGGGCGCGGGGCTCGGCGATTGGGTATCCTACTGGATCGGCTTGAAACTGGGGAAGGCCATCTACCGCAGGTGGCCTTTCTCCCGTCATCCGGATCTCATTTCGAAGGGGGAGGCTTTCGTGAAGAAATGGGGCGTGTCCGGCGTCTTCATCGGTCGTTTCTTCGGCCCGTTGCGCGCAGTCGTTCCCCTTGTCGCCGGCATCTTCGCGATGCCCTTTTGGCCCTTTCAAGTCGCCAATTTCGCTTCGGCATTCCTGTGGGCAGCCGTGGTGCTGCAAATTGGCAAACTCGGATCGGACGCCCTGACTTGGCTCTGGGAGTAGGCGGCACCAATTTCGGTGCTCATTGGCGCAAGTGCCAGCTCCAAACAGACTCAGATCAGATAAAGCGGGTCCGTTCAGGCTGCCGCGCGCCGGTGGCCGCTGCCCAGGCGGTATCCAGGCGGCATGGCGCCCACGATCATCAGCATTTCGCCTAGCGTTTCGGAGCTCACGAGTCCAACCAGCCGGCCCGCACCATCAAGTACGCGACAGCGGGCGCACCTTCTTCCTGTAGGAGTTTGAGCGCGTCTTCCAGCGTGCAGCGACGGTTGCAGGTCGGGAAGGGCGACAATGTCGCGTCCTTCATGCGGGCGTCGGGGCCGAGCTCTTTCAGAGCGCGGATAAGGTCGGCGCGGGACAGGATCCCGACCGGTCGCTGCGCATGATCGACGATCGGGAATTCGCTCTGGCTGGTGCGCAGCAGGAGCTCGATCGCCTCGTCGAGGCGCGATTCTGGCGCGAGCGTTGCGAATTGCGTCATCGTCGCGGCGTCGACCGGCACGCCTTGAGACAAGGAGCGGAGGGCGACCATATGGGCCTCCGAGGAGGCCGCCAGATAAACGAAGATCGCGATGAAGATCAGCATCGGGCTCCCGAACAGACCGATGAAGCCGAGCGCGAATGCGACCCATTGACCGATCATTGCAGCGATCTCGGTGGCGCGCACGAAGCCGAGCCGCGCTGAGAGGAGCGCGCGCAGGATGCGTCCGCCATCCATCGGGAAGGCGGGGACCAGATTGAAGAGCGCGAGGAACAGATTCACCGATGCGAGTCGGTCGACCATCGAGACCCTGGCGCTCTCGACCGCCGCGAGTGAGCCGCCGTCCAGTGTCGCGCTCGTGACGAGGACGAGACCGAACGCGATCACGACATTGACCAGTGGGCCCGCGATCGCGATGAGGAATTCCTCAAGCGGCTTTTCCGGAATGCGCTCCAGCCGCGCGACGCCGCCGATTGGAAGCAGAATGACATCGGGTGTCAGAACGCCGAAGGCGCGCGCCGTCAGGATGTGGCCGAGCTCATGCGCCAGCACGCAGAGGAACAGAAGCACCATGAAGAGAAGGCTGCTCCAGGCCGCATTGGGCCCGCCCGAGACGTAGCTCGCGCCGAAAATCCAGGCGAGGAAGAGGATGAACGTGATGTGGATTCGGACGGCTGTTCCGGCGATGGAGCCGAGCTTCAGGGACCAAGACATGGATGGCCTCGCAACGGTGGAGCTTCGGGGCAGAGGTAGGATGAAGCGGCTCTCCTGCTGCCGCACTGACAAACCGCAAGCCCAACGGTGTCAATCCGCTTGCGTATTTTCGAGGCCGATCCCCCGGCTCAGGATCAGGTCGCCGCAGGTCGTAACACGCCAAAAATCTCGAAGTTCCCCGAATGCCCGTGATCACGCAAAAGTCGCACTTGTCTCTTGGCCCGATCGCCGCTTCGTGACAAGAGCAATCCCCTCATCAAAGGCGCCTCTTGTGAGCAGGCCAGAGGAGGTGACGTCGTTAGACATTTGAGAGGATCACACGCGACTCGTGCACCGACGATAAGGACTAAGGGAGCCAGAAATCGTCCCACAAAGCCGTTGTGCGAACGAGAGTTCCTCTCAGCGCGCCTGATTGCGCCCGCAAAATGTTGGTTCCGCGGCTATGCCAGGAAGTTTGCGTGCGTATCTTCACGTGTGGCCGCGTCACTGCGCGTGCAGGCATCATCGCCGGCCTCCAACCTCGTCGACATGCCTCAACAGATCGGCCGGATCATCGTAAACGCGGATTGCACCGGATTGCCTCAACTCGTCTTGCCCATAGCCACCGCTCAAAAAACCGACACCCAAGGCCCGGCATCGTATTGCCGCCAGCATGTCCCAGAGGCTATCGCCGACAACCACTGCTGCTTCGATAGGTGCTCCCAGTCGGGCGGCGGCCGCGAGAAACAGGTCCGGATCGGCTTTGGCATATTTGACATGATCGCGCGTCACCACCAGGATCCTATCAGCATCGACGCTGAGCGCGGCCAGATTGACGGCTGCGGTTTCCATGCGGCCGCTGGTCGCAATCGTCCACGGAATACCGGCCTCCGACAACCACGACAGCAATTCTCGAGCTCCCGGCAGAGGCCGAATGTATCTTGCCTGCTGACGGTACGCGGCGGCGCGGCCCTCGCGCAGCCGTTCCGCGCGCTCATCGCTAATCTCGAACCCCGTCTCGCGCAGAAGCTGGTCGGTGAACAAGCCGCCGCTCATGCCGATCTTGCGATGGATGCGCCAGACCGAAAGCTCAATACCTTCGGCGTCAAGCGCGTGCTTCCAGGCAAGGACGTGTTGGTACACGCTGTCCACCAGCGTTCCATCAAGGTCAAATATAAACACGGGCTCAATACGCATCCGATTTCTCCTTGCTCGATAGCATTGTCATCTGCAATGGCAGAGCACCTTTGATTTGGCGGTGCCAGCGCGGCAATCCTCGGCCTTGGCGATCAACGGCCGTTCAGGCGGCGAAGACAAAGGTCAACCATAGCGCCACCGCTCCGACGAGAAGGCAAAGCAATGCCATGGCCCCGATCTCAACGGCAAATGGGCCGCGGCCGATCACCGCCCCGATAGCGATCTTGCTGACGGTATTGCTGGCGACGGCGCCGAGAATGGCCGCCGCCGCATCCGAAGTGCTCAGGATTTCAGGCGTGAGGCGCGCCATGGAGACGGTGATCGCATCAATGTCGGCAATTCCCACGAAGATCGCGCCGGCCAACGCGCCCGTAGCGCCAAACGTTTCTCCCACCGCTCGACTTAGCATGACGATCAATCCCAGAAAAAACGCAAATCCCACCACTGACCAAAAATCAAACGGATTGCGAAAATCTACACTCTGATGGCCACCGGTGTCAGTCTTTGGCCAGTACACCCAGATGATGGCGAACCCGGCTGCCACGAGCGAGGCAGCAACGAGGGTCGGCGCGAGAAGCACGAGAAGACCAGGCTTGAGCGCTGCCACGATGGCGGCCACGCGGAGGAACATGATAACGGACGCGACCGCGACGCCGGCCGCGAGCAGACGGGGTGAGCCTTCACCCGCGGCAGCATGGCGTGCGTTGGCGATGGTCACTGCTGTGGAAGACGCGAGCGCGCCGGCCGCGGCCGCCAACAGCAGCCCACGGCGCGCGCCGAAAATCTTCACCGCGGCATAGCCGAGGAACGAGACGCCGGCGAGGACGATGGCGATGATCCACACGTCGCGCGGATTGACCCCGCCGAAGGGGCCGACCGGATGATCGGGCATGATCGGCAGCCCGAGGAAGGTCATGACGAGCAAGACCAGTCCTGACTGCAACTCAGGCCAGGTGATATTCTCCAGCCAGCCGTGAAGCTCTTCTCGAAAGGCGAGCAGGCCCGCGGCCGCGACTGCTGTGCCGGCGGCTACCCGCAGATCGCCGAGCACCGCATAAGCGCCAAGAGCAAAAGTCAGCATGCCAGCGATCGCAGTGGTGGCCGAGAAAGTTCCAACCGCCCTGTTCTCATCGCGGGTGAAGAGAGTAACGACCGCCGCATAGGCGGCGAAGCCAAGGCCGAGAACGATACCGCCGACGGCGCTGGCGACACCTGCTGACGATTGTGACGACAAGGCCAGCGCTAGTGCCGCGATTACGCCGCCGAGCAGACCCGAAATGGCAAAGGTGCGGATTCCCGCCGCACGACTTCCAGGGCTCGCTTGACGTCGGCGCCAACCTCGTTCGAGGCCGATCAATAAACCGATGCCGAGCGCGACCGCGAGACGAGAGATCAGCTCTTGGAGGTCCTTGGACGGGTCCATGTCCAGACCGTTCTAGGCGCGATCGGGTCCAGTTTCAGATCAAACAACAACAAAGGGATCAGGCGCGGCCTCGTCAGCCAAACGCGGAGCACCTATGCGACCATTGCGCCGCTCGGCAATGACTGCCAGCCAGCGTTCGAAACGGCCTCGGGTCTTCCTGATTGCATGCGCGCAAAATCCATCATTTACATTTACGAAATCTAGGGGCTCCCGCGCTCGCGAGCGCCTTGACTGGCGTCAGCTTTCTTGAGGGTTTTCAGCGGCCAATAATCTTTGTCGGCCGCTCCGTGAACGCGGCCTCTTTGGCGCGGCACCACAGGTGATAACCCGCGTCATGGAGGCCTGCCGCGTCCGGCGGCCTCGCCGACGCGAGCGAATGCTTCGCTTTCTGCGTCGCCACTTCTTTGACTATTTCGGACGTCGTTAGCATCCGGTGGGATCGGAGTCGTTTGCTGGATATTACTCCTTTGAATCAAGACTCCGGCGCCCGCGATAGTCGCTACTAGGACTCCGTCAACCGTCGAGACTCCGCCGAAAGACGCATTGTGCATCTGGATGCCCGTGGTCGCGGGAGGACCGGTTGACTCACTCGGAAGAGAGGCGCTTAGTCATGATAGAACATGCTCGGTGTGAGGAGCGGGTTCCGGTGTCTGGAAGTCTGAACGGTCACTGCGCCAGGCGACATGTTCCCCCGTCGATGACATGACGCCCGATGATGCTGTACAGCGCTGAGATGCGGTGGTTCTTCGTGGGTCCCGCGCCAGAATGGGTTCCGGAGTGGTTCGACGCCGGAGAAGGACGGCTACTGGAGCGGCTGGAAAAGCTACGGACCGACTCCTACCTAGTCTTCTTCGGGTCCTCAGGTGTCGGCGTGAAGCTGCGCGAAGCGCCTGGGAAAGGTCATCTCAATTTCGAAATCAAGGCACTTCGGTCAGCACCTAGAACCGTCGAGCCTCGCCCGGGCATTCTGGGAAAGGCGGATGCCTGGGTGAAATGGTCCGTCGAGTTGCCCGTGGCGGAGGATCTTCGGCAGACCATGCGGGAGGGATCGCGCTGGATCGACGTCGAGAAAAAGCGCTGGCTGCTCAAGTATGAGCTCAAAGCTGACGCCGCACCGAAAGAGGTCTTGAAGGAGGCAAGGCCCGACGAGGGATGCAACGTGGAGTTAACGGAACTGGTGGTGGTGGGAGGCCATTGGTGGACGATTGGATTCGAAGCGTTCGGTCTGCCGGAAAGGGTCGACCGCCATCTGCTGGCAAGCCTTGAGACGTTCTTTTCTGGCTCCAGGGCGAAGATTCCGTGCCCGCTCCTGGAGGCAAATTCGCTGTCGTACCCGAATTGGTTTGCCAACATCGGCGTGGTTTGAATTACATCGGCACCGGTCATCAAGGGCCGCCGCAACCGCATTGGGATTTGAACACGCGTGCAGGCGCCCCGTCCAGCGATCCGGGGCAAGCCGCTTGAAAGGGTGAGCATGGTAACCGGAAGACGCGAGAAAAGGCCGCCACCGGCGAGATATCCCGTATTCGAATTCCGTCCCCACACTCTCGTTTCGCCGTTTTAGACGGCCGAACTGCCGAGCGCCTCCGGGCAGACTGGTCCCGCTTTCCCGAGACTGCCATTGGAGACTAGGTTGCGAGTGCCGTCGGAGAGCGGCAGCGCCGCGGGGGGCGCCCGGCTATATGGCAGGCGTGGAGATCGTCTCGCGGGCTTCTTGAGCCGCGCCTGAAATGAGGGCGACGACCACCGGCTAGTTGACTGATATCAACGCGGCCGGGCGGAAACCCAACGATGATGCCACGGGAGTGCCTTTGGGGCTGAGCGGCAGGCTGAGGGAAGCAAACCGATGAATATCGAGAAATACACCGAGCGCGCGCGCGGATTCATCCAGTCCGCGCAATCGCTGGCCATGCGAGAGGGGCACCAGCAGTTTTCACCGCTGCATCTCCTCAAAGTGCTGCTGGATGATGCCGAGGGGCTGGCCGGCGGTCTGATCGACCGCGCTGGCGGCAACTCCCGGGCGATCCTGAAAGCGACCGAGGACGCACTGAAGAAGCTGCCGAAGGTTTCGGGAAGCGGTGCCGGGCAGATCTATCTTGCGCCCGAACTGGCGCGCGCGTTCGACGCGGCGGAAAAGGCTGCCGATAAGGCCGGCGACAGCTTTGTCACGGTCGAGCGGTTGCTACTCGGCCTGACGCTCGAGAAGGGCAGCGAGGCCGGTGCCATTCTGAGCAAGGGCGGCGTTACCCCGCAAAACCTCAACACGGCGATCGAGGCGCTGCGCAAGGGCCGCACGGCCGACAGTGCGACCGCCGAGAACGCCTATGACGCCCTGAAGAAATACGCCCGCGATCTCACGCAGGCCGCGCGCGACGGCAAGCTCGATCCGGTCATCGGCCGCGACGAGGAGATCCGCCGCACCATCCAGGTGCTGTCCCGTCGTACCAAGAACAATCCCGTGCTGATCGGCGAGCCCGGCGTCGGCAAGACCGCCATCGTCGAGGGGCTGGCGCAGCGCATCGTCAATGGCGACGTGCCGGAAAGCCTCAAGGACAAGAAGCTGCTCTCGCTCGACCTCGGCGCGCTGATTGCCGGCGCAAAATACCGCGGCGAGTTCGAGGAGCGGCTGAAGGCCGTGCTCCAGGAGGTGACCGCGACCGAAGGCACCTTCATTCTGTTCATCGACGAGATGCACACGCTGATCGGCGCCGGCAAGGCCGACGGCGCGATGGATGCGTCGAACCTGCTCAAGCCGGCGCTCGCCCGCGGCGAGCTGCACTGCATCGGCGCCACCACGCTCGACGAGTACCAGAAGCACGTCGAGAAGGACGCGGCGCTGGCGCGGCGGTTCCAGCCGATCTTCGTCAGCGAGCCCTCGGTCGAGGACACCATCTCGATCCTGCGCGGGCTGAAGGACAAGTACGAGCAGCACCACGGCGTGCGGATCACCGATTCCGCGCTGGTGGCGGCGACGACGCTGTCCAACCGCTACATCACCGATCGCTTCCTGCCGGACAAGGCGATCGACCTCATGGACGAGGCCGCCGCGCGGCTGAAGATGCAGGTCGATTCCAAGCCCGAGGAACTGGATTCGCTGGATCGCGAGATCATCCGGCTCAAGATCGAGCAGGAGGCGCTGAAGAAGGAAAGCGATCTCGGCTCCAAGAGCCGCCTCCAGGCGCTGGAGAAGGAGCTCGCCGATCTCGAGGAGAAATCGGCGGCGCTGACGGCGCGCTGGAGCGCGGAGAAGAACAAGCTCTCCAACGCCCAGAAGCTCAAGGCCGAGCTCGATGCCCTGCGCGTCGAGCTTGCCAATGCGCAGCGGCGCGGCGAATTCCAGCGCGCCGGCGAGCTGGCCTATGGCCGGATCCCGGAGCTGGAGAAGAAGCTCGCCGATATCGAGGCGCGCGAGGGCTCAGGCGAGATGATGGAAGAGGCGGTCACCGCCAACCACATCGCGCAGGTGGTCTCGCGCTGGACCGGTGTGCCCGTCGACAAGATGCTGGAGGGCGAGAAGGAAAAGCTCCTCAAGATGGAGGAGGCGCTCGGCAAGCGCGTCGTCGGCCAGAGCGAGGCCGTGCATGCGGTCGCAACCGCCGTGCGCCGCTCGCGCGCGGGCTTGCAGGACCCGAACCGGCCGACCGGCTCGTTCATGTTCTTAGGCCCCACCGGCGTCGGCAAGACCGAGCTGACCAAGGCGCTCGCGGAATATCTGTTCAACGACGAGACTGCGATGGTCCGCCTCGACATGTCCGAATACATGGAGAAGCACTCGGTCTCGCGGCTGATCGGCGCGCCTCCGGGCTATGTCGGCTATGACGAGGGCGGTGCGCTCACCGAAGCGGTGCGGCGCCGGCCTTACCAGGTCGTGCTGTTCGACGAGATCGAGAAGGCGCATCCCGATGTCTTCAACGTGCTGCTGCAGGTGCTCGACGACGGCCGCCTGACCGATGGCCAGGGCCGCACCGTCGACTTCCGCAACACGCTGATCATCATGACCTCGAACCTCGGTTCGGAATTCCTGGTAAACCAGCCGGAAGGCGAGGATACGTCCGAAGTGCGCGATCAGGTGATGGGGATGGTGCGGGCGCATTTCCGGCCCGAATTCCTCAACCGCGTCGATGAGATCATCCTGTTCCACAGGTTGCAGAAGAGCGAGATGGGCCGGATCGTCGAGATCCAGTTCGCGCGCCTGCAGAAGCTGCTGGAAGATCGCAAGATCACGCTGACGCTCGATGCCGCGGCGCGCGACTGGCTGGCGGCCAAGGGCTGGGATCCTGCCTATGGCGCGAGGCCCCTGAAGCGGGTGATCCAGCGCAACCTGCAGGACCCGCTGGCCGAGATGATCCTCGCCGGTGAAATCAAGGACGGCGATCACGTCGTGATCTCGGCCGAGGGCAATGTCCTGACCTTCAACGGCAAGGCGCCGCAGACCGCCGAGGTAGCCCAGTTCGAGGCGCCGCAGGCCAAGCGCAAGCTGCATTAAGGGGAATGACGTCGTGCTGATCGACGACGCCCCACAGTCGGCCAGCCATCTGCGCGGGCGATCAAGCTGAAGTATCCCAAGGATAGAAGCGAGTGCAGGCGCAGGGTGGCCAGCACACCTACGCCGAGCAATGGCAGATAGCTCTGGAAGTCGACGCCAGTCGTTCGGCTATCGTTCCAAATAAGCCCGAGGCGGAACCCGGGGAGGGTGCCCGGGTCCCTAGCCTGCCGGAACAGCATCCCTCCCTCTAGGGACCGCTCGGCATGGCTGCCCTGTTATGTTCACAAGCCAGCTGAACCGTCAGTGAACTTTTGCACTTCGCACGAGCAATGTGGTTCGGCAGATCGGGAGGAACTATCACCCGCGTATGGTGGCCGCCTATGCGACGATAAGCGATTGCCGCCAGCCGCCAAGTCGACAATCGTCTCGAGCACCCCGGCTATCACAGAACTACGTTTTTGAGGCCGGACCATTGCGGTTATGACCACGTTCTGCCCAGAACGCCGCAACGAAATCGCAGCATGCGACGCCCCGGGGGAATTGGCTAATTGAACGATTGCAACAATTGGATGTTGCGTTCCCCATAAGGCGCCCGTTCAGTCTGTCGGGATGCGGCTCACGCCCCGCCGTTCGGTCCTTGAGGAATACTGCGTAGTGTTGAGGATTGGCATCATCTCAGACACCATAGCCTGCTGCGGCCCGAAGCTGAGCGATGGCTGGCCGGAGTGGCGCATATCATCCACGCCGGTGATGTTGGTCGTGTGGACGTTCTCGAGGGACTGCGTCGGATTGCACCCGTCACTGCGATCAGAGGAAACATCGATACCGGCGAGTGGGCAAAAAATTATCCGGATACCCAGATCGTACGGCTGGGCGGCGAAGCTTCTTCGTCTTGCACAATCTTCAGGAACTGCAACTCGACCCGGCAAGGCGCGGATTTGACGTGGTCATTTCAGGCCACTCGCATCGACCGCGGATCGAAACTATTCACAGGGTCCTCTACCTGAATCCCGGAAGCGCCGCGCCACGGCGTTTCAAGCTGCCCGTCACATTGGCGGCTCTGGAACTGACCGCAAGCGGGCTTCAGCCCATCATTCACGAGCCTAGTTGCGCCAACTGATCGCACAAACGCGCGACCAACATTTTGGGAGCCTGTCGAACACCAGCTCACTTCGGCGGAGGTGGAGCAGAGGCATTCGGCGGGCAAGCTCGTGCCCGTCGCTGACTGAATATTTCCGCCGCGCACCTCGCAGCGTTCGCCCCCCACTCTGATGCAGCGATCTACGAGCGAGACGAGCCGAGGCACCCTGGGTCCAAGGACAGGGACGGGTATCTCAAGGTGATGGTGCCGGATGAAAGATCTTCACGTGAGTCTAACTGAGATGCGAGGCCATTCGGGGTTCTTGTCGAGCAACGACAAAAATGCGCGTCTTCCTTTAAGGAAAGATGCTCTCCCTATGGATTCGCGAACACGGACGGCCACGCGAGCGTCACTCACCACGCTTGTAGCGATTTCCGCGCTTTGGGTTGCCCGTGATTTTCTGTCGGCACTGAGCTGGGCCGGGGTAATTGCAATCAGCACCTGGCAGATCTAGGTTCGCTTCAAGCTCGTTGTCTTTGGCGGGCGTTCATCACCCTCAGAGATGCCGCCGAGTACATCGCCGAGCTTCCCGAGGCGGAACATACCCTGCCGGAATGGCAAGCCGCCATGGAAGCGCTTATCCTGGTGGCGGAGAGCGCTGGCGCGCATCGGCGTCATGCGGCATTGAACCGCAACCACGTCCGCGAGTTCAATCCGACGCGAAAGGATCCGCACTGGGGCCGGCGCAAGCTCAAGAGGGATCAGCCACGACCGTTTTCGTACGTCGGCGAGGTTAACCAGCAGGGTGTCTGCAAACCAGGATGCCGCGGAAACGTGCAGCCCCTCCGCCCGACCCTCTCCCCGTGAAGAACGGGGAGAGGGAGAACAGCCAGCCTCAGTCGATCACCTGGACGATCTTCTGCTGCTGCGGGTCAACCAGCACCGCCTCGTCGCCGATGGCGAGATAGCGGTAGTTGGCGAGCTCCGGATGGTTGCGCGCCAGCTCTTCCGGCACCGGCTGCAGCGACAGACAGTTCGACGCTGAGGTTCCGCCTCCGCCGGCCGAAGGCGAGGTGGAGCCGACCGTCGTCGAAGAGCTCCGCACCAATTCCCTGAACCGCCTGCGTGTGTCGTCGCTGATGACGACACGGTCGCGGCCGTAAGCGGCCGCCCTGCTGTAACCCGGTCCGTCGTCGAGAATATCGACGACCTCGCGCCGCCGCGGATCGATAATGGCAACGCGGTTGTCGATCACCGTGTACTCATAGTCCCGGTATTGCGGCATGATCCGCACGATATGGGGCGGCAACCGGCGCGCCTGCACGCCCCGCGGCAACCGCGTGCCGACATTGACCTGGACATTGAGATTCTGGCTGGTGGCCGTCCTGTCGCGCCGCAGCTGATCGACGACTTGCCTGCGCTGATCGTCGTTGACCGCGGTCGAGGAAGTCTGGCGGTTCGATTGATCCGGCGCCCGGCCGGTCTTCTGGCTCTGTGTGTTGTCGGCCGGCCGCGCGCTCTGCTGCGGCGAGGAGTTGGAGGGCTGGGCGGCCTGATCGCGCTGCTCCTTGCGATCGCGATCGATCTGCTGCTGGGTCTGCTGTTGCTTGGTATCGGCCGGCCTGGTGGCGTCCTGCTTGGGCTGACCCTCGCGGCCCCGCAGCTTTTCCTCGGCCTGTTGCTTCTGGTCGGCAGCCGGCTTGGCATCGCGGCCCTGCTGCAGGTCTTTCTGCTGGGCCGTGCTCGAGGGCGCGCGCTCGCCCCGGCCGGGCTGATCCTGGCTCTGCCGGGTTGGCTCCTTGGATTCGCGGCCTTGCGGCTCCTGCGCCTGCTTGCTGCGCTCGGCCGGCGACGGGGCCTCACCGCGCTGCATGTCCTTGGCGCCGCCCTTCGGCTCGGACTGCGCGCGCTCCTTGATGCGATCGGCCGCGCCGCCGCGATCCATCTCCTTCGACTGGGCGGCTGGACGGTCCATTTCCCTAGACTGAGACGCCGGTGATTGGGCGCGGGGGCTCTCCTCGCGCTTCTGCGAACCTTCCGGCGATTGCGCAATGGCGGCACCGGCGCCAATCACCAACGCCATCGCCGTCGTGTAAAGCCAATTAATCCTCATGGGAGAACCTCCTGTTGGTTCCCCCCGCCCGTCTCGGATTGGGCAAACTAGGTTGCCGCGTTTGGTTCCACCATGACGACGGTCAACCGGCGGCGAGGCGGTCCAGCGCAGCTTGGTCAAAAGCGCGATCAGTGCCTGACACTCCTTTGCGTCCAGTGGCGCCAGCGTCTGCCGTGAGATCGCGATCGCATTCGGCGCGGCCTTCTCGACCGGCCTGCTGGCCGGCGCGCGGCAAGCTGACCAGCAAGCGACGGCCAACCAAAGCTGCCAGCAGTTCTGATCCTTCTGGGTCTTCGATCGACTCGTCTCGC
Source organism: Bradyrhizobium sp. UFLA05-153 (assembly GCF_054185185.1). Lineage (NCBI taxonomy): Bacteria > Pseudomonadati > Pseudomonadota > Alphaproteobacteria > Hyphomicrobiales > Nitrobacteraceae > Bradyrhizobium > Bradyrhizobium sp. UFLA05-153. Next base: position 67,816 of record NZ_JBBIAM010000002.1, on the reverse strand, counting down.
CATCTCGGTGCGTTCCCGATATCGCTTCGGACTAAGCGGGCCTTCATCGACGTCATTCGCGAGATTGAACCGCCCTCAGACGATGATCACCGACCAGCCAGAGGTTTCGTCGGTCTGGAATGAACCGTGCTCTTGATGGCCGCTCGCGTCATTCCGCTGCCATGGCATCAGCGCGTCGATTATGGCGACGCGGCCATTGCTTGGCTAACACTGCCAGGTTTGTGTTTACATGGCCTAGAAGACGGCGTCCGCGTATTTGCCTTGTACATCAAGACGAAGAACTTCCATTGGCACGTGTCTGGTCCACGCTTCCGCGACTATCACCTCTTACTTGATGAGCAAGGTGAACAACTCTTTGCCATGACGCAGCGAGAGGCTAGTAAATCGCTGAACCTATCGGAAGTGAGAAGGCCGCCGGCTCTCCTCCGTCAGCGCGAGTCTGGCAATGTCTGCTGCACGCGGCTGATGTCGCTCCAAGGATCCCGCTTCAGGCGGCCGAGCCGCTTCATTAGGTTGCGCACGGTGTACTGATCGCCACCATTGGTGCGTCCCAGCTCCTCCCACGCAATCGGCGTGGACACAGGTGCGCCCGGCCGCGCCCGCGTCGAATAGGCGGCGATCGAGGTCTGCTCCAGCGAATTACGCAGATAATCAACAAAGATCCTTTCCCTTCGGATTGATTTCGCCACCTTCGCGACGTAGCGCTCTGGGTGGTCAATGGCCATCTTCCGTGCGAAGGCCTGTACGAAAGCTTTCACCCTGTCCCATTCGGTGCGTACGATCGGCACGACCACATGCAGACCCTTGCCGCCGGACAGTTTGACGAAGCTCTCAAGCTTTAGCGTGTTTAGTCGCTCGCGCATGTCGCGCGCCGCCGCCACGACAGCGCTCCAGGAAAGCCCATCCCCTGGGTCAAGATCAAAGACGATGCGATCGCACAGGTCGAGTCGATTGATCGTCGAACCGCGCACATGCACTTCGAGCACGCCGGCCTGCACCAATGTCAGCAAACCAGATAGATGGTCGACTGCAATGACCTGACGTCCCTTGCTGTCGGTGACGATCCGCAGAGTCTGTTCGGCGAGGCCGGCCGACAGGTGCTTCTGAAAGAAGCACTCGCCCTTGGTGCCATCAGGGCAGCGCACCAGCGCGAGCGGCCGGCCCGCCAGATGTGGCGCCATCCAATCCCACACAGATCGATAGTAATCGGCTAGATCCCGCTTGGTAATGCCCACGTCCACCCAATAGACGCGATCTGGGTGCGTGAAGCGGACGCCATCATTTATCGCCAGCTTGGTGCGGCTACGTGTGCCGGGTCTCGAACGCAGCGATTCTCTCGCAACGATCTGCTCGCCTTGGTGCAATCTTCGCAATCTGAAGCCTGTTGGCTGTAGTCCGTTTTCCGGCAGCGACCATCTTGTCGGTGCTGTCGGATCGAATCTCCTAATCAACGAGCGTTTGTTCTCACGTATTCGGCGGCTTCGAGCGCGAACCTTGCTTCGTGGGTAAACGTTTTCCCGCCGCTTGCAGGACCTCTTTTGCGTGCTCTGGTCGTGCTCCGCGACGTCAACGTCCGGCCATATATCAGCGCTGCAAATGCGCTCATTTTGCCGGAAGCTGAAAATAAGCCAAGCGGCACGGCGCCCCGCGCTGCCGCCTCAACCTCGTCTTGCGTCGGCATTTCGTCCTCCGTTCCGCGACTCCGTCCGTGTGCGCGTCAACTTTCCTCGGCACCAAATACAAAATTGCTGCGCGCACGCGTGGCGCCTTGACAGCCGTCAATAAGCGGGTTCGCGCCGCAGGATCTGTGCTTCTTCTCGCCGTGGGCCCGCAGCTCAGGTCTTGATGTTGAATTCGATCCACCCCGCGAAGGACCGCATGAAGCCTTGCAGGAACTTGCGTGTTGCTTCATTCGCAGTTTGCCGCCGGCGTCAAAGAGCTTGTCTACCCCGCCAATATACGCTTCCGGCTGCGCATCGCCGGAATATTCAGAAATACAAGTGACTGCCGCAAATGATGATTGGCGCCGAACCCGCCAATTGCTTTGGGGGGAGGCGCTGACGATGACCCGGGCTTCGCATCCCATGGCCGGCTTTACCGTCCGGGAGGCGAGGGATCGACAATGGACTTGGACCCGCCGCCAGGCGCAGGCTGCATACCCGGCGGCGCGCCTCCCTGTGGAGTTGCCGCAGGCGCGCCGCCCGAGCCGGTCGAGAGCGGTCCGGTTCATCCCTGGGGCTGAAGCTGGCCCTTGCAGGCACTAGCAGTGCTGTGAACCAACTGCCGAAGAGCGTAGTGCGGTAAATCCGCACGCTACGTTCTGTGGGAGCGGGAGGCGGGCGACCGCCTCCCGCGACCCGGTGGGTGTTCAGCAATGGGCATCCCTACCGCGAACCTGGGCCAACAGCAGACCTCGTCAGACCGCCCGGGCAGATCAGCTAGGTGCCACAGGCGGGAGTCGAACTACGCAGATCACCCTAGGTTAGGGCCGTTAGAATCGCCTTCATCAGTCCGTCTTCATCATAAGGCTTCCGAAGTATTTGCGCTTCTCGAAACTCCTCTAAAGTCTCGCGATCTCCATAACCGGTGACGAGGATCACGGGCAAGTTGGGATCGGTCGCGCAGATCGCTTTCGCGAGCTCGACTCCCGTCATTTCCGGCATGGCGAAATCCGCAAGAACAAGCTCTATCTTCAGACCGTTTGCAATCAGCTCAAGGGCTTCTTGTCCGCTGGCAGCGGGCACCGCCGCGTATCCGAGGGCCTCAAGTACTCTAACGGTTGACCTGAGAACTGCCCGATCATCATCAACGACTAGAATACACGGCTTTAGCTCCACTGTTGAAATTTGCTCGGCACCAGATTCTCTTTCGCGCACTCGTGGGACCACTTCGGCACAAGGTAAGAACACCGTCACCGAGGTGCCTTCGCCGACGTGCGTCTTAAGCGCGATGCCTCCACCCGACTGCTTGGCGAAACCAAGAACTTGGGCGAGTCCGAGACCCGATCCTTTTCCTGGTCCTTTCGTAGTGAAGAAAGGCTCGAAGACGCGGGGGAGCACATCGTCGGGGATACCCATGCCTGTATCTCGGATGGCCAGTCCCACGTACTTTCCCGGAGCAGGAGCTGCCGGGCCGGAGAGCTCTTTACCGATGATGGTATTGAAAGTTTCGACGGTCAGAGTACCCCCTGACGGCATGGCGTCTCGGGCGTTAATAACCAGATTGAGGATCACCGACTGAATTTGAATTGGATCTACCAAGGCTGGGCAAAGGTCCATGGCGAGGTTCGTGCGGAGTTGGATCGCTCCACAAAGCGAGGCATTGAGTAGGCCACCCATATTCACGATGGTGCTGTTGAGATCGACCACTTGAGGCTCAAGCCGCTGTTGGCGCGAGAACGCGAGCAGTTGCGAGGTGAGATTCGCGCCCCGTTCCGCCGCTCCGAGAACCAGTTCGATACCTTCCTGATCACCGGGATCATCCCGCAGATTGCGCGACAACATACGCGCGTTAGTGAGCACGATGCTCAGAAGATTGTTGAAGTCGTGCGCGACGCCTGACGTAATCTGCCCTATCTCGTCGAGGCGTTGCAGTTGCTGGGACTCGGCCTGGGCGATTTCCCGTTGCTCCATTTGAGCACGTAGCTGCTGGTTGGTCTCCTCCAGTTCGCGCGTCCGCTCTTCAACGCGGCGCTCGAGCCTTCTTTCAATACGTTTGCGATCAGTGATCTCCAGGGCGACTCCGAAAACCGAAACCGGCACGTCATTCTCGAAGTTGGTCTGACCGCGGGTGGCGATCCAGCGTTCCACGCCGTCCTCGATTCCCAGCACACGGTACTCGGCCACGAAAACGCCATCGCTGGCGGGGTCGAGTGAGGCTTCCCACGCCGCTGCGACCCGAGCCTGGTCGTCAGGGTGTATGGCCGCGACAGCCATCGGTGCGTCGACGATGGTGTCGGCGGGCAATCCCCACATTGCCTTAAGGCGTGCATCCCAGTCGAGAGCGCCGGTCCTAGGATCGCCAGAATAAGACGATAAGCCGACTAGTTCGACTGCCGCCTTTAGCCGCGCTTCGCTGGCCCGCAGCAACGCTTCTGCGTGTTTCCGCCGGTGGATGTCTCGGAACGCAACAGAAACGCCGGTCGAGGTTGGATAGATGTCGACCTCGAACCAATGCCCAATCAAAGGCGAGAGGCTCTCAAAATGCTGGGCCGTGCCTGCCTCAAATGCGCGCCGGTGCGCCTCATAGTCCGGCGTGCCGACAGCGTTCGGGAACGCTGAGAGAAACGGGAGGCCTATCAAATCGTCGGGCTTCTTGTCCCAGATCTCGAGTGCCTTGCGGCTTGCGAAAAGAAAACGTTGATTCTGATCAAGCGTATAAAAGGCTTCGCCGATTCCTTCGAGTACCTCGCGCAGTCTGGCTTCGTTCTTGCGCAAGGCCCGTTCGGCCCGGTCCCGCTCCGCCTTTTCCCTTACGGCGTTGGTGGTCTCGAAAGCAATGGCAAGATTGGCGACGACCGCGCCCGTCTCATCGTGGATGGGCGTAAAATACGACGTGAAAAACGCTTCCTCAGGACCGCCGTTGCGCAGGAGCGTCCAGGGACGGTCTTCCAGCGTAACGGTCTCGCCCGCGAAAACACGGCGGTGGATCGCTGCTTCGGCCGCCTCCCATACCTCGCCCCAGACTTCGCGCCCGGGTCGGCCGAAGGCACGAGGATGCTTCGTCCCCATGAACGCCCGATGGATCTCATTGTAGATTAGGATGCGCTCGGGACCCCAGATCAGATTCATCGCAAGTTGCGATGCCATCATGAGGTCAATGGTGGTCTTGAGGCTCTGGGGCCAACTGGAAATCGGCCCAAGCGGAGTCTTCTCCCAATCGAACGCGCGAACGCGCGCGCCCATCTCCCCGCCGCCCGCGGGCCAAGCTGATGGTCCTGGGTGAAGGTCCTTGCCCACTGAGCCTCTCGCGGGCGCTGGGGAACAGGCCAACATTGTCCTGAACTACGATAGATTAGCCCAAGCAATCAGCATCAAAAAGCATCTTCGTGCAGGTGGGCTGGCTTGGTGCCCCTTAATTCCGCTCCGGGTCGTGTGTCAGGAGCATCGCCATGAGTACCGGCGATGCGCAACTGTACGAGGGATGAAGGAGGGCCCTTCGGGTTCGGCAATCAGGTGCTGATCTCAAGCCACCGCAAGCTGCTGCGGTCAAAAGCCGTGGTGGTGAGCGTTGCGGAAACGCCGGGACGAGATTCCGGCAGGCATGGTCGAGAGAGGCGAGCGCAAGCGAACCGCTGCAGAAGTGTCGAAAGCGGATTAGGCGATGTCAGAACCGGGGGGTGACCCTTCCTCCGGGATTAGCTCGGGGGATGCCTGAGACTGCCCGAGCGACATCCGGCATGTAGGCGGCGCGAAGTTCGACCAGGCTTTCGTATGGAACGTGAGAACCTGCCAAGGGAAAAGACACAAGCGGCTACAACCGCAAGGTCGAAAGTACCGATGCGCCGGAGAGGGGCGGACTGTCGTTGCTCGTCGTGGGAGCCAGCGCGTTGGGCGGAAGTGCTGTTTTGCTAATACAGGCGCTACCGCCAATACTTCACGGGCTTCCGTAGGGTCAGAAGCGACTTTCGAGCGGCACCGAGACAAGTTTGAGCCGCGAAGAAGTGTCCAATAAAACGTCCAACAAAGCGCCCACAAGATAATTGGCCAACCGCTGTAAGTAATTGGATTTACAAAGAAAAGTCGTCAGAAATATCTACGTCGGAGCGCTTCACCCGCTCCAACTTGGTCTACCAAACACTGGTAGGCCCGCAATCGCCCGGCCGTCACCCCGCCGTCGGATCCAACCACCTGGTTGCCAAATCCTCAGTAGAGACGTGCTTCGGTGAAGCGCGGACAGTATTGGTTGAGCTTGTCAGCACTGAGAACCACTTCCACCCCGCATATTTGTCACCGGTTTGACGCAAGTGTGTGTAGCGCTTGAGACTTGACCAAGAACGATGACCCGACACCGCAGCTACCTGCGGAATATTCCGGCCGATTTCGAATAGCCTCGAAATACCATCGTGACGAAGATCATGCAGATGCAAGTCAATAATTTCCAGGAATTGGCACGCGCGCGTGAAATTACTTCCGATGGTGTCACCGCAATACGGAAAGATTTCTTCGCGCCTCTTCGGCATTGAGAGAATGATCTGAAGCGCTTCGGGCGGAAGATCGCACCATACGTCATTCCCGAACTTTTCACCGGGGTTCTTCATATCTCGGACCAAAACACGGCTTCCTTCCGCATCAAGATTCTTCCAGGAGATCCGCGTAATCTCCTCTAGGCGGCGCGTTGAAAACATTGCAACGCCAATGATCTTCTGCATCGGAATGGAGGACGGTCGGCGCTTCAGCCGCTCGCCGAAATATTCGAGGATCTTGTCGAGCTCTTCGAGCGTTGGACGCCGATCACGCTCACGACTCTTGCTCGCAATACCAAGACGCTTCGCGACTACAAAGGCATCCTTCATTGCGGTTTGATCGAGTGGATATGCCCATGCCGGCTTTGCCACGGCAAAGACAGCGCCCAAATGTGAAAGATAGTTGCCGACCGTTGACGGAGCGACATTGACTATCAGTTCATTGGCAAACGCCACGACGTCGGTACTTGTGATTTCGGAGCATCTCTTGTTCGCTATGTCGTAGTTCTTGATCGCTCGCAGAACTTGCGCCTTCGTGCGTCCAATCTTCCTTATTGATTCATCTGTGTAGCGGTCGATAACAGCAGTTAGCGTAAGGTCCGGCGCTTCGAGACGTTCGAGCGCGCCGGGCTTGGCAAGTTCCTTCTCCCGTTTTTCGAGCCAGGCAGAGGCAGCCTGCCGCCGGTCAAAGGTCCGATTTTCCCGATGTACGATCTTGCCAGCTCGCTTGATAAGGAGTTGGGCTTGATATCCTGTAGAGCCATCGCTTCGTTTGCGTGGGATGACTGTTCCCATCTCGAGAGCTCCCTTTTCGGTACTGCATGGGCGTCTTCGGTACTGCGCGGCCGTACCAGAGGTATCAAAATGGGGGAAAATGGCATAAAAATGAGCTGCAATAGAAAGTTCAAAACTTTTGTTAAGTAACTGAAATGACCGAAAAAACTACGAAACCTTACGATTTTCCTTTCTCCGTCGCTCCGATGATGGACTGGACCGACCGGCATTGCCGGGTGTTCCATCGTCATCTGACCCGGCGTGCGCTGCTTTATACGGAGATGGTGACGACCGGCGCGGTCATTCATGGCGACCGGGCGCGGTTGCTTGGCTTCGACGCTAGCGAGCATCCGGTGGCGCTCCAGCTTGGCGGATCGGATCCGCGCGAGCTTGCGCTCGCGGCACAGATCGGCGCCGATTTCGGCTATGACGAGATCAACCTCAATGTCGGCTGCCCGTCCGACCGGGTACAGGACGGCCGCTTCGGTGCGTGCCTGATGGCCGAGCCCGCGCTGGTGGCCTCGTGCGTGGATGCGATGAAACGCGCCGTGCGCGTGCCCGTGACGGTGAAGTGCCGTATCGGCATCGACGATCAGGATCCGGAAGTCGCGCTCGATGCCCTGGCGCGCGCGGTGGTCGCGGCGGGCTCTGACGCGCTGATCGTGCATGCCCGAAAAGCCTGGCTGAACGGCCTGTCGCCGAAAGAGAACCGCGACATCCCGCCGCTCGATTACGATCGTGTCTATCGGCTCAAGCGGGCGATGCCCGACGTGCCCATCATCATCAACGGAGGGATCTCCGGTATCGAGGAGGCGAATGCCCATCTCGCCCACGTTGATGGCGTGATGCTTGGGCGCGCGGCCTATCACGATCCGTGGCGGCTGCTCGCGGTCGATCCGGAGTTCTTCGGTGAAGCCGCACCGCATGCGACGATGCAGGCCGCGTTTGAAGCCATGACGCCCTACATTGCCGAGCAGCTTGCGCGCGGCACGCGGCTGCACGCCATCACCAGGCATTTCGTCGGCGCGTTCCATGCCGTGCCCGGCGCGCGTGCCTTCCGCCGCCATCTTGCCGAGCGTGGCACAAGGCCAGGCGCCGGGCTCGATGTTCTTCGCGATGCGATCGCGCGCGTTAGCGATCGCGCGGTGGCGGAAGCCGCGGAATAGCGACACCTCTGGATGTTGAAAGCGAAGAGCCGGATCGGCGATCCGCTCTTCGTTGTTCGGCGGATTGAAAGCCACACCGGCGATCTTTCGGGGCGCCGGCCATGTCGCTCGTGTCTAGGGGTAGCCGTGCAGCATCAGGCGGTCGGCGCGGACTTCCCAGCGCTCGAGGCGGTCGAGGAAGGTCATGCCGAGCAGGTTGGTCTTCATCGTGCCGTGCGGCACCACCAGCGCCGGCACCGAGCGCTCGACGAGCTTGCCGATCGCGAGCCGGTCCAGCGTCAGGCGCGCCGCCTTGGTGCGGCCGCCGGCTGTCTCGACGTCGACGTCATAGTCGAGCAGCTCCAGCGGCAGGCCCGCTGCCTTGGCCGTCTCATAGGTGAGCACGACGGAGGTCGCGCCGGTGTCGACCACCATGGGCGCGGGCACGCCGTTGATCCGTGCCTGCAGCGCGAATTCACCGCCGCGGCCGCGCTGGACCTCCACGGCGCGCGTCTTCAGGCTGGTGCGGTGGCGCATGAGATCGGAGACAGTGTCGCTGGCGCGAGCGACCTGCTCGGGGTCCCTGTAAGCGACCACAGCGCCCGCGGTCGCGGTCAACAGTAACAGCACCAGGAAGAGGCGGCTCATCGCGCGCCTCCGTTCGTCAGCGTCAGGCGGATTTCGATGCCGAACTGATCGGCGAAAGTCCTGCATCCGCCATGCGCGCCGGAAGCTGCGCCATGAGGGCGAGCCGTTCGGCTCGCTCCATGGCGTGCCAGCGCGCAATTTCCGGCAGCGTGCGGCCGCAGCCGAAGCACAGCTTGGTCTTGGGGTCGATCATGCAGACGGCGACGCACGGCGTATCTTTGCTCATTCCCGCATAGTGAAGGATCGCTGGGCAGTTCTGCAAGCATCTCTCAGGAACCCGTGCCCGCGCTCATGATCGGCTTGTGGCGCGGCCGGCGTTTCTCGTCCGTGACACCGGCACCATCGGGCTGCAGCGGCGGAGCTTCTTCCGTCATGGGCGCAAGGGCGCTCATCACGCGCTCCGGCGGGAAGGTGACGATCACCTCGGTGCCGATGCGCAGTTTCGATTTCAGCGTGAACGTGCCGCCGTGCAGGTCGATGAGGTTTTTGGCGATGGGAAGGCCAAGGCCTGCGCCCTGTTCGGCCGATTTGATCGAGTTGGAGCCCTGGCCGAAGGAGGCGAGCACGACCGGGATCTCGTCTTCGGGGATGCCCGAGCCGGTGTCCTTCACCGAGAGATATTGCCCGCCCGAGGCGGTCCAGCCGACCTTCAACCAGATATCGCCACCCTGCGGGGTGAACTTGATGGAGTTGGACAACAAATTGAGCACGACCTGGCGGATCGCGCGCTCGTCGGCCCACAGCCGCGGCATCGCCTGCTCATAGACTTCGTGGATGGTGATGCCGCGGCTCGAGGCGCGCAGCTTCATCAGATGATGGCAGTCGGCGACGATGCCCACCAGCGACACCGCTTCCTCGTTCAGCTCGTAACGGCCGGCCTCGATCCGGGACAGGTCGAGGATCTCGTTGATGAGATTTAGCAGATGTACGCCGGAATTATGGATGTCGGCGGAATACTCCTTGTAGACCGGCACTGCGTGCGCACCAAAGATCTCGCTCTTCATCACCTCGGAGAAACCGAGGATCGCGTTCAGCGGCGTGCGCAGCTCGTGGCTCATCTGCGCGAGGAAGCGCGATTTGGCGACGTTGGCGGATTCGGCGCGGTGCCGCGCCTCGTCCGAGATCGCCTTGGCCTGTTCCAGTTCGCCGATCAGCGCGTCCTTCTCCGCGCGCGCCTCCAGCGTTGCGAAGGTCGAGGAGTGCAGCCGGTGCGCCAGAAGCACGAAATAGCCTTCGGCGGCGAGCGACAGCGCCGCCAGGATGTAATTGTCCAGCGAGCCACTCATCGCAAAGCTCAGCGCCATCGCGACCGCAACGGGCGCGGTGGCCGCAAGCGCGGCGATCGGCAGATTGGCCGCCAGCATGCTCGATACTGCGATCACCAGCAGCATCAGGAACATCATCAGCGTTTCCGTGACGACGTCGAGCACGGGATGGATCAGGATCGCCATCCAGCACAGGCCATAGAGGAGGTCGAGCACGACGAAGCGCGTGCGCCATTTGCGCGTGACGGCGGGCAACGCCGGCTCGGCGAGATAGCGGCGGCAGCTCCGGATCATCGCGGCGTGGATGCAGAGCATGCCGACGGTCCAGAGCGCCGCCGGAACCGGTTGCATCCAGAGCCCGAACAAGAGGCCGGTCGCGACCACCAGCAGCATCACGACGTAAGATGCCGACAGCCGCGTCTGCGCATATTGGCGCAGCATTTCGCTGTCGAAGGCGGGCCTTGTTCCGCTGGTCGACGTTAACTTGTCGCGCGCCTCGCGCACCCGCTGCGCTGCAGCTCGGCGACTGCTCGCCGATGGCACGCTCGCCGGCTCGGCCGGAAGCTGCACGACCTCGGGCTTTTCAGCGGGGTTACTCATCAAGCAACACGAATTCCTGCCCACGCCGACGCGGGCCTTCTGCATTCTCTATCTCTGGCAATAAATCCTTAAGAGCTGACTTAAGGAGCTAAAGAATTGCGTTAACGGGGAGTTAATTCGGCGGATCGAAGTGCGGCGAAAGGCCGGCTCAGTGCACCACCGCGTGCTGCGCGATATAAACCACGGCCCCGGCCAGATATCCGGCAAGCGCCGGTCCCGCGATGCGGCGGGCGTACCAGAAGAACTCGATCTTCTCGAGCCCCATGGCGGCAACCCCGGCGGCCGAGCCGATGATCAGGATCGAGCCGCCGGTGCCGGCGCAATAGGCGATGAACTCCCAGATGAAGCTGTCGGGCGGGTAGTGCGCGAGGCCGTACATGCCCATCGTCGCGGCGACGAGCGGCACATTGTCGATGATGGCGCTGAGCAGGCCGAGCAGGACGACGATGATGTCCTGCCGGCCGACGGTCGTATCCAGCCATCGGGCGAGCGTCGCCAGCAGGCCGGCATGTTCGAGACAGGCGACCGCGAGCAGGATGCCGACGAAGAACACGACCGAGGCCATATCGATCCGGGTTAGTGCATGCACCAGGGTGAGGGGACGTCGCACGTGCTCGTCCTTGTGGCGGTGGATGATCTCGCCGACCATCCAGAGGATGCCGAGCCCGAACAGGATGCCCATGAAGGGCGCAAGATGCGTGACCGCCTTGAATGCGGGCACCGCGATCAGCGTGCCGAGCCCGAGATAGAACATCAGGTTTCGTTCAAACAACTCGACGCCTTGCAGCCGATCTTCCCGCGGCGGCGGGGCGATGACCTTGCCGCGCACTGCAAAGCTGATGATGAGCAGGGGAACGAGGAGATTGACGAGGGCCGCCGGAAACACCGCCCACATGATGCTCAGCGGCGAAACCTGGCCGCCGATCCAGAGCATTGTGGTCGTGACGTCGCCGATCACGGTCCAGGCGCCGCCGGCATTGGCCGCAATGACGATCAGGGAGGCGAACAGCAGCCGGTCGGCGCGCCGGCCTATCAGCTTCTGGATCAGCGAGATCATGACGATGGTGGTCGTCAGATTATCCAGGATCGCGCTGAGGAAAAACGTCACGAAGCCGACCAGCCACATGAGGCGTGCCTGGCTCGTGGTGCGGATCAGCGAGGTGATGACCTCGAAACCGTCATGGGCGTCGATCACCTCGACGATCGTCATGGCGCCGATCAGGAAAAATACGATCTGTGCAGTGGAGGAGACGGATTCGTCGAGTTGCCGGCTGATCAGCGCGTGATCGCCGGTCATGGCCGCGTAGGCGGTCCAGAGCAGGCCGGCGCCGACGAGCGCGGTCGCGCTCTTGTTGATGCCGAGCGGATGTTCGAGCGCGATCGCCGCGTAGGCAACGACGAAAATGGCGGCGATCGCGATCAGCAAGACAGGTCCGGGTTTAAGCGGCCATCAGCGTTGCAGCCGCGCCAGCAGGCTCGAGGTATCCCAGCGCTTGCCGCCCATCTTCTCGACTTCGGCATAGAACTGGTCGACCAGCGCGGTGACCGGCAGGTTGGCGCCGTTGCGGCGGGCTTCCGCGATGCAGATCGAGAGGTCCTTGCGCATCCATTCGACGGCGAAGCCGAAATCGTACTTGTCGTCGTTCATGGTCTTGTAGCGGTTCTCCATCTGCCAGGACTGCGCCGCGCCCTTGGAGATGGTGTCGATCACCGCCGCAACGTCGAGGCCCGACTTCTTGGCGAAGTGAATGCCTTCGGAGAGGCCCTGGACGAGGCCTGCGATGCAGATCTGGTTGACCATCTTGGTGAGCTGTCCGGAGCCCGCAGGTCCCAGCAGTTTGCACATCCGCGCATAGGCCGCGATGATCGGCTCGGCGCCGGCATAGGCGTCCTGGGCGCCGCCGCACATCACGGTCAGGACGCCGTTCTCGGCGCCGGCCTGTCCGCCCGAGACGGGGGCGTCGACGAATTTGAAGCTGCCCTTTGTGGCGGCCGCATCAAGCTCCCGCGCGACTTCGGCGGAGGCGGTGGTGTGGTCGACGAAGGTTGCGCCCTTCTTCATGCCGGCAAACGCGCCGTCGGGACCGATCGTCACCGCGCGCAGGTCGTTGTCGTTGCCGACGCAGCACAACACGAAGTCCTGGCCTTCCGCGGCCGCCTTCGGGGTCGGTGCGGTCTTGCCGCCGAACTTGTCCGCCCATTCCTTCGCCTTGGCCGCGGTGCGGTTGTAGACGGTGACCTCATGGCCCCCCTTCTTGACGAGGTGGCCGGCCATGGGGAAGCCCATGACGCCGAGACCGAGGAAAGCGACTTTAGCCATATGGGTGACCTTGCTTGTGCTTGGGGTGTTCTTGCGGTTTTGACCGGCGTTTGAGGCGGCCGGGCCAGGATTTCAAGAGGTTTGGTCTCAAGAGGTTTTGGCGGTTCCGCCCCCAACGGGGCGGATCGGAGGCGCACCATAAACCCTTGAGGCCGGAGGGCAACGGCTTCGTTTGAAGGTCACCTGTGCTAGGATGATGAGCGAACAAGGACGCAAAAAAGAAAAGGGAGTGCAAGGCATGGCCGTGAGCGTCGGGGTGCTCGATCATTTCAACATCCGGACCCGGAAACTGGCCGAGACCGTCCGCTTCTATGAGGACGTGCTGGGTCTCGAGAACGGTCCGCGGCCCAATTTCGCTTTCCCGGGTGCCTGGATGTACAGCGAGGGCAAGCCGGTGGTGCATCTCGTCGATATTTCCGTGACAGACGAGGCTCAAAAGCCCGATTCAGGCGTTGTCCATCACGTTGCCTTCGTCAGTCGCGGTTTCGACGGCATGAGGCAGCGGCTGAGCGGCAAGGGCATGAAATTCGACTCCCGGCAGGTGCCCGGCGGCGACCTCTGGCAGATCTTCGTGCACGACCCCAACGGGGTCATGATCGAGCTGAACTACGAGGCGGCCAGAGAGCAGGGGGCAGCGGCCCCGGTCGAGACGGCCGGCGATATCGGCAGGCAGTAGCCTTTTGGGCGTTTCCGCTCTAATGGGTCGCATCGCCCTGAGGCGCGATCAGGATCGCGCGTTAGGGTCTTATAGTTGAGCATGATCTTACCGGAAACCGCTGCACGCTTTTCCGGATCATGCTCCGTTCAGGAGATGCGCTTTGAGCGTGACGCAGCAGCAGGTTCTCGACAGCCTCAGCCGGATCAAGTCGCCGCGCGGGGTCGCGCTCACCAATGCCAATGTGCTGAGCGCGATCAGTGCCAGTGACGGCAAGGTGTTCTTTTCGATCAATGTCGATGCCGCGGAGGCGCGGGCCTGGGAGCAGGTCCGGGCCGAGGCCGAGGCGGCCGTGCGTGCCATTCCCGGCGTCACCACCGCCATGGTGGCGCTGACCGCCGAGCGCAAGCCGGGCAGCGCACCACCACCGCCGCCGAGCCGCGGCGCGCCGGGGGTACAGCCGGCCCATGCCCATCGGCCGCCGCAGGGCGGCACCTCGCCGATGTCGCGGCAGTCCGAGATTCCCGGTGTCGCCGCCGTCATCGCGGTTGCCTCGGGCAAGGGCGGGGTCGGCAAATCGACCACCGCGCTCAACCTCGCGCTGGGCCTGCGCGATCTCGGCCTGAAGGTCGGGCTGCTCGATGCCGATATCTACGGTCCCTCGGTGCCCCGGCTGACGGGCCTGCGCGACAAGCCCGAGCTGAACGCGGAGCGGAAGATGATTCCGCTGAAGCGTTTTGGTCTGTCGATCATGTCGATCGGATTCCTGGTCGAGGAAGAGACCGCGATGATCTGGCGCGGGCCGATGGTGATGTCGGCGGTGACGCAGATGCTGCGCGACGTCGAGTGGGGCAAGCTCGACGTCCTGGTCGTCGACATGCCGCCGGGCACCGGCGATGCGCAGCTCACGCTCGCGCAGAACGTGCCCCTGAAGGGTGCCGTCATCGTGTCGACCCCGCAGGACCTATCGCTGATCGACGCGCGGCGGGGCCTTGCCATGTTTAAGAAGGTGAACGTCCCCGTGCTCGGCATCGTCGAGAACATGAGCTATTTCCAATGCCCGCAGTGCGGCACGAAATCGGACATTTTCGGCCATGGCGGAGCGCGACACGAGGCCGAGAAGCTCGCCGTCCCGTTCCTGGGCGAAATCCCGCTGCACATGGCGATTCGCGAGACCTCGGATGCCGGAAAACCGGTGGTCGACAGCGAGCCGAATGGGCCCCATGCGGCGATCTATTGCGCCATCGCGGGCCAGATCCGGGACCAGCTCAAGTCCGTAATTTCCACGGGCTGAAGCCTCCCGCGGAAGGCATGCGACTTTCGTACAGTTCCGTCATGCCATTGTCGCGTTCCGAAAGCTGGGCTTCCGTGCTAAAGGCCCCGGCAGTCAAGCGCCTTCGGTTCGACGCGGCCATCACGCATCGCCGAGACTAGCGGCGGCAGAAGAGACGTCGGGGAAAACGCCCCAGCAAGGAGAGACCTGAAGATGAAGCGTCGTGATTTCTTGAAAGTGTCGGCAGCAGGGGCAGCGGCAACTGCGGTGGCCTCGCCGGCGATTGCGCAGTCCTCGCCCGAGGTGAAGTGGCGCCTGACGTCGAGCTTTCCGAAATCGCTCGATACCATCTATGGCGGCGCCGAGCAGGTGGCGAAGTACGTCGCCGAGATGACCGACAACAAGTTCCAGATCCAGGTGTTCGCGGCCGGCGAAGTCGTCCCGGGCCTGCAGGCGCTGGATGCGACCTCCAACGGCACGGTCGAGATGAGCCACACCGTGTCCTACTATTACGTCGGCAAGGACCCGACGTTTGCGATCTACGCCTCGGTGCCGTTCGGCCTCAACGCGCGCCAGCAGAACTCCTGGTGGTACCAGGGCGGCGGCGCCGAGCTCGGCAACGAGTTCTTCAAGAAGTCGAACGTGATCGGCTTCCCCTGCGGCAACACCGGCACCCAGATGGGCGGCTGGTTCCGCAAGGAGATCAAGACGGTCGCCGATCTCTCGGGCCTGAAATTCCGCATCGGCGGCATCGCCGGCCAGGTGCTCCAGAAGGTCGGCGTGGTGCCGCAGCAGCTCGCCGGCGGCGACATCTATCCGGCGCTGGAGAAGGGCACCATCGACGCGGCCGAGTGGGTCGGCCCCTATGACGACGAGAAGCTCGGCTTCGCCAAGGTCGCCAAGTACTACTACTATCCGGGCTTCTGGGAGGGCGGGCCGATGGTCCACGCCTTCGCGAACCTGGACAAGTGGAATGCGCTGCCGAAGAGCTACCAGGCGATCCTGACCAACGCGACCGCGAACGCCAACAGCTGGATGGCTGCGCGTTACGACATGCAGAATCCGGCCGCGCTGAAGCGCCTGGTCGCCGGCGGCACCCAGCTTCGTCCCTTCACCAACGAAGTGCTCGAAGCCTGCCTCAAGGCCACCAACGAGCTGTGGACCGAGATCTCGGCCAAGAATCCCGACTTCAAGAAGTCGATCGACGCCATGCAGGCCTACCGCTCGGATGAATATCTGTGGTGGCAGGTCGCCGAATACACCTACGACAGCTTCATGATCCGCTCGCGCACCCGCGGCTGATCAGGGCAGAGGCCCCCCGGGGCCCAGTCCTAAGTCCTAAGTCTTAGTCGGGAAGCCCGGCCTCGTTCGCGAGGCCGGGCTTTTGCGTATGGAAATCGGTAACGGGTTGTTCCATGCTGGCCGGAAGGCCTCGTCAAGAAGGCGCGCACAGTCACAACCGTCAGGGTAGGAAATCATGAAAAGACGAGACTTCATCAAGGTCACCGGACTTGGCGCCGCCGGCGCCGCCACGCTTGCCACTCCCGCCATCGCGCAATCGATGCCGGAGATCAAATGGCGCATGCCGACGAGCTGGCCGAAATCGCTCGATACGCTCTATGGCGGCGCCGAGATGATGTGCAAGATGGTCGCGGAGGCGACCGACAACAAATTCCAGATCCAGATCTTCGCGGCCGGCGAGATCGTGCCGGGCCTGCAGGTGCTCGACGCCGTTCAGAACGCGACCTGCGAGATTGGCCACACCGCGTCCTACTATTACTTCGGCAAGGACCCGACCTTCACCTTCGGCTCGTCGGTGCCGTTCGGTCCCAACATGCGTATCAACCAGGCCTGGTACATGCTGGGTGGCGGCCGTGAAGTGCTGAACGACTTCTACAAGAGCTACAACGTGATCTCGCTGCTGGCGGGGAATACCGGCTGCCAGATGGGCGGCTGGTTCAGGAAAGAGGTCAACACGCCCGACGACCTCAAGGGCATGAAATTCCGCATCGGCGGCTTTGCCGGCCGCGCGCTGCAGAAGCTCGGCGTGGTGCCGCAGCAGCTTGCCGGCGGCGACATCTATCCGGCGCTGGAGAAGGGCACCATCGACGCCGCCGAATGGGTCGGTCCCTACGACGACGAGAAGCTCGGCTTCTACAAGATCGCGCCGCACTACTACTATCCCGGCTGGTGGGAAGGCGGCCCGATGCTGCTCGCCTTCGTCAACCTCGACAAATGGAATGCGCTGCCGAAGTACTATCAGAGCGTTCTGGAGCAGGCCGGCCACTACGCCAACAACTACATGATGGCGCGCTACGACCAGGCCAATCCGATGGCGCTGCGCAAGCTGCTTGCCAACAACACCAAGCTGCACGCCTTCCCGCCGCCGATCATGGACGCCTGCTTCAAGGCCGCGAAGGAGCTGCACGCCGAGGTCAGCGCGACCAACCCCAACTTCAAGAAGGTCTACGAGTCCCTGACCAAGTTCTCGAACGACGGCTATGCCTGGTTCCAGGTCGCCGAGGTTGGCTACGACATCTTCATGGCGCGTCACGCGCAGGGCTGATCACGCTCGCGCGTTGAGGCGCGATCATCCATCAAACAGCGAAAACCCGGTCTCGCATGGCGAGGCCGGGTTTTTGCATTGGGAGAGACCAGCCTGACGCGCGTAGCGGACGTCCATCAATAATCCCGAAAACAACCCCATGCAAAGTAGAGGATTGCGGCATGGTGCCCGTCTGCCTTCTGCGAAATCATTTGACACGTCGGGCAAACCAGTGGCAAAAGATTATTATCGAATAATCCGAAATCGACGAACGTCGCGCCGGCAGTTGCGCAACAGAACTGCAGGATGGGTCAAGCGAAGCGAAACCCATCATCCCTCCCAGGGTGAGCAAGCGCGCAACGACCAGCGTCGTCCGGGTCCGACCGCGCGATGAGTTTCGCTTCGCCTTACAGATCGTACGAGCTTCGATCGTGCACGCGATACTTCGCTTTGCGATCATGTCGAGAAAGGTCTGCTTACTCTAGTCAGTGAGGTCGACCCTGATGTCAGCAGATATTCGTTTTGGCCGCGTGCTGGATCCGATGGAACGGATCTCCGAGGCTTTGTTCGGTCTCATCATGGTGCTCACCTTCGTCTGCAGCCTCGGTGTCGCGACCGCGGACGATATCAGGAGTCAAACGATGCTGGTCGGCGCTCTCGGATGCAACCTGGCTTGGGGCATCGTTGACGGAGGTCTTTATCTGTTGGCCCGCATCAACGATCGGGGAATCAATATCCTGACAATGCGCGCATTACGGCAGTCGCCGGATCCCGAAACGGCGCGGCGCGTCATCACCGACGCGTTGCCACCGGAATTGGTGTCGGTCCTGCCTCTGGAGCAACTGGAACTGACACCGCAACAGTTGCGGCAGCTGCCCGAGCCCCCCGAACGTCCGAGGTTGACGAAACACGATTGGATCGGAGCACTTGCTCTTTGCTTGCTGAGCTTCGCTTCCACCTTTCCGATCGTAATCCCTTTCATATTCCTGAGCGACGCCAAAATGGCGCTGCGGGTTTCCTACGCCGTTGCCATCGTGATGCTGTTTTGTTGTGGTTACGCGTTCGGATATCGTAGCGGACTTCGGCCTTGGGCGGCCGGCCTTTCGATGGTGGCCATGGGTGGTGTACTGGTCAGTGTGGCGGTAGCTCTCGGAGGATAGGCAACGGTGCGGCGAAGAGGCGCAGCAACGGATTGGCAGTTGGGCGGCGTCTCGATTGCAGCGTTCGTTGGATTGTGGCTGGCACCGGTGGCCGGCAACGTGGCGCGCGCCGAGACCGCCGAGACCAGCGCTAGCGGCGCGATCGGCCTTGGCAATCGCGCCTGGTCCGCAGCCGAAACGAGTCACGCAACGTCTGTCAATGAGCTCGAATTCAGCGCCCGCGCGGGGGTTGCATCCGACTATGTCTATCGCGGGACGACGCTGTCCGGTCGCGAGCCCGCGGCCGGAGCCGCCTTTGAGGCAAGGTTTGGCTCTCTATACGCCGGCGCCACGATGGCCACCGTCAGGCTGCCCACCGAACCAGTCGGAGAGTTTACGGTGGCAGGCGGTATCCGCCCGAAGATCGCAGATATCAATTTCGATCTCGGCGTGACCTATTTCGCCTATCCCGGAGAAAAGTTTCCCGGCGTGACGAACGGCATCAATTATTGGGAGGCGGCGGTTCGCGGCGACAGAAGCATCGGCGAGTCCTTTCGCATCGCCGCCGGTTACGCCTATTCTCCGAACGTCTCGAACACCGGCGCCTGGAGTCAATATTTGGCAGCCGGGCTGGGTTGTGCCAACCCGCCAGCTTCCGAAGAACCTGGGCGTGTCGTTCACGACGGCTGTCGGCTATTCCTGGTTCGGCAATCAGGCTCCGCAACTCGGCAGCTTCCCGTTACCTGCCTATCTCAACTGGCAAGCGGGCGTGACCTTTACCTACAAGGCCGTCAACTTCGATCTGCGCTACTACGACACCAATCTGTCGAAAGAAAACTGCTTCGTCTTTACTGGCGATCCAAATGCGCGGGCGGGTGGCCGCGTTTGATCCCATTACCAACCCCGCTGGCCTGGTCTCGAACTGGTGTGGTCCGACGATCGTCGCCAAAGCCTGGTTCGCTTTTTAAACTGTAGGACGGGTAGGGCGAAATCCATCATCCCTCCCGGGGGGCGAGCGGCGTGACAACCAGCGTCGTCTGGGTCTGACCGCGCGATGGCTTTCGCTCCCGCCTTCGCTCTTCGAGCCACGGCGGACGGTCGTTGTTGATGCGCAGATCTGCCTGCTGGACGGCGCACCCAGGCACGATTTGCCGTGCGTCGTTGATCGCATCAATTTGCTCTCTGAGAAGGTTCGGAACGAGAGGGGTAATGTCATCTGCAGCCGACGCTGCGGTAACGTAGGCGATGGATTTGAGCGAGACACAATGGGTTAGGAGTGTCTCACCGAATTGGTTCGACATACCAGTGATATCCTAGTCGAGAAGACCTTGAGCGATCTGTACGTCGGTACCTGCGATCGCAACAGAAGTTTTAGCTTGCCTACGGGAACATCCATGCGCAGGATAATCGCGCAGTCTCGCCGTGCCCGGTCGGCGGATCTTGGCGCGGCCGCCTGAAGCGTTCGGGTTGTATGCCAAGATGACCGATCTACAGCACTGGCTGGAAGAGATTGGACTGGCTCAATATTCCGAGTTGTTTGCCAGGAATGATATTGATTGGGAAATCCTGCCGGATCTGACCGAGAGCGAGTTGGAAAAACTCGGCGTTTCTCTGGGGCACCGGAAAAAACTGGTTAAGGCGGTACGGGCTCGTTGCGACTCGTTGCAAGTGTCCAACCGGTCGACTGATGCCCGGTCGACGCCGGCGACAGCCCAGAGTGCTGAGAGGCGCCACCTCACTGTGCTCTTTTGTGACCTCGTAGGTTCGACTTTCTTGTCTGCGCAGCTCGATCCCGAGGAGATGCGTAAGATCCTTTTTGATTTCCAGCGCTGTTGTGGTGACGCCATTCGTCGCTATGACGGGCACATAGCGCGTCTTATGGGAGATGGAGTTCTCGCCTATTTCGGCTTTCCATCGGCCCATGAGGATGATGCCGAACGTGCGGTGAAGGCGGCTTTGGAGATAGTTGAATCAGTTCCAGCCGTAGCCATACCGATCGCCGGAAAGCTCGAGGTCCGGATCGGTATTGCAAGTGGCCTGGTGGTTGTCGGTGATCTGATCGGAGAGGGGCCTTCGCGCGAGTTCGCGCTCGTCGGCGATGCACCAAACCTGGCGTCGCGCTTGCAGGCCTTGGCCGAGCCCAGCCAGATATTGATCGCTCCACGCACTCGGCTCCTGCTTGGCGGGCTGTTTGAATTTGCCGACCTTGGTGATCGCGATTTAAAGGGAGTTGAGCGGCCGGTTCGTGTGTGGCGAGTCGTCGCGCCGGGGTCGCTATCGAGCCGCTTTGAGGCGCGCACCTCTTCGCACCTGACGCCCCTGATCGGTCGGCAGGATGAGGTGCGCCTGTTGCACAAACAGTACAGCAAGGCGAAGCAGGGCAAGGGCCAGATGGTCCTGATCTCTGGCGAGCCTGGAATAGGCAAGTCTCGACTCATCCTGGCCCTGCGACACCGACTGGCCGAAGAGAGATACGGTTTCCTGCAATTTCAGTGCTCGTCGTATCATACGAGCAGCGCGCTGCATCCAGTCATTCATTACCTGGAGCATGCCGCGGATATAACTCGCGATACCTCGCCTGCGGTTCGATTGAACAAGTTGGAGGACCTGGTACGCCGGACGACCGAACAAGCCAGATCAATCGTTCCGCTGTTGGCCGCGTTGCTGTCGATTCCAATCGGAGATCGCGCCCCCCAACGAGAGCTCACGCCCGAGCAGCTAAAGGGCCAAACCTTCAGTGCTCTCCTCGCTTTGCTGCGGGCCGGTGCCGAGCAGCAACCGGTTGTCCTCGTATTCGAAGACATACATTGGGCGGATCCGACCTCCCTGGAGCTACTTCAGCGCATCCGCGACAACGTAAAGAACTGGCGGATGTTGGTTGTGCTGCTGCATCGTCCGGATCTTACTCTGCCTTGGGCCGAACAACCGCACGTGACCTCGTTGACGGTCAATCGATTAGATCGGCAGCAGGTGTCTTCGATGCTCCAGTCCCTGACCAAGGGCAGGGACTTGCCGCGGACTGCAATCGATCAAATTCTGGCCAAGACGGATGGCGTGCCACTCTTTGTCGAGGAAATCACGAAGGCAGTCCTCGAAAGCGGAGGCGTTGGATCGCGCGAAGATCGCTCTGGCGCACACTCTACGCTGCTGGTGCCAGAAACATTGCATGATTCGCTAATGGCTCGCTTGGACTTGCTCGCGCCAGCGAAAACTGTCGCTCAGATCGCGTCCGTGATCGGTCGCGACTTTTCCCTTGATCTGTTGAAGGCGACAGCCCCGTTCTCGGAAAGCGACGTTCAGGCAGCCGTCGATCGCTTGCTGGCATCTGGTCTGGTGTTCCGAACCGGTCACCTGAGCGATCAGAGCTTCTCCTTCAAGCACGCACTCCTTCGAGACGAAGCCTATGCGAGCATACTTAATGACCAGCGCCGAAAGCTTCATGGAAGAATCGCCGACATTTTATGCAGAGACTTCCCGGAGGATGCTCATACGGCTCCTGAAATCGTTGCGCAGCACTATGCCGAAGCGGGCAGAGCCAAACTGGCGATCGACTATTGGATAAGGGCTGCTCGGCAAGCCAGTGCACGATCTGCCTTTGTCGAAGCCTGTACTCACCTTCAATTGGCTCTCAAGCGACTGGCCGAGTTTCCATCGGACATGGAGCGCGATAATCTCGAGTTGCAGTTGCAGCTGTCGCTGGGGAATGCCTTTGCGGCGTCAAAGGGGTTTGCCGCGACAGAGACCGTTGAAGCCTATAAACGGGCGCTTGACCTGTGCAGCACCGCCAAGAGTTCTGATCAGAGATTTGCGGTGCTCAACGGGATAATTGCCTTCCATGTCACGCGAGGCGACTTCGAGCAGTCTCGGACATTGGCAGAAGAGTTGTTGGCGAGAGCCCAGCAGCAGGACAATCCGATGCCCAAGCTGATCGGTCATCGTGCTCTCGGCCAGGCGCTGTTTCTGATCGGCGAACTGACCTCCGCGCGGGACCATCTGAGCGACTCGCTCAGATTGTACGATGAAACGCACCACGCACCGCTTACCCCGATTGTCTCGCAAACCTATTTGACGCTTGCATCTACGCTGCTCGGGGACATCGATCGCGGGCTGGCATTTGGCCAAAACGCGGTACGCCTCGCCGAAAAGCAGCGGCATCCGCATAGCCTCTGTAATGCGCTCGCGTTTCTGGCGGGAGCCCACGTACTGTGTGGCGACCCAGAGGCAGGTTATCCGATCGCCGAACGAACGGTGGAGCTGGCCTCCGAATATGCCTTTCCGCTTTGGCTGGCTGGTGGCCGGATGCTGCGAGGTTGGGCAAGTTGTCATCTCGGGAACGCGGAAGAGGGCCTTCCCGAGCTTCGCAAGAGCGTAAGGGCGCTGGAAGCGACTGGTGCGCTGATCTGGGTGCAGTTCGCCCGCTATCTCCTGGCCCAGGCCCTCGCGAAATCAGAACAGGTCGTCGATGCCATGAAGCTCGTGGATCAGACGTTGCAGACCGTAGCTGGAACGAGCGGGCGCTGGTACGAGGCCGAGCTTCATCGGTTGAAGGGAGACTTGCTGATCGGTGGATGCGGCTCTCCGGCAGCTGCAGAAATCTGCTACGAAAAGGCGATCGCTGTTGCCGCGCGGCAGGGAGCGCGGCTGTGGCAATTGCGCGCCTCGAATGCCCTTGCCGGGCTATGGTGTACGCAGGGCAAGATCCCGGAAGTGCACGCCTTGTTGGCCCCATAAAATGGGCTCTACCGTCCGGGCATGCCGTCGAAGGAGAAGATGCGCTCGCGGCTGCATCACGCGAACTGCTTGAGGAAACAAGCCTGATCGTAGAGCCGGAGGACTGGCGGTTCGTTTGCGCCATGCATCGTCGTACCGACCGAACTATTATCGATTTGTTCTTTACGGCGGACAGCTTTCTCGGGACCCCTCGCATTTGTGAACCTACCAAATGTGACGGGCTTGCATTTTTCCCGATGGATGCATTGCCCCAGCCTTTGGCGAGCTATATCGGTGTGGCAATCGACTGCCTCAAAGGCATCAACCCTCGTCATGGCTCATACCACAGTGAAGGATGGTCGTGAGTTGAGCGCGATGACCTGTTTCTCGATCCTCGGCGTCGGGCAAAATCGGCGGGAAGTCCGGTAAATCAGTAACGCCGTTTTGACTTTAGGGCGAAGCGAATCCCATCTTTCGAATTTACGTTTCAGCCAGCTCTGTCAGCTTTGCGCCGGCCATGCGGAAGAACCGTTTTTCGGGCAGCGCCCGCCCGCCGAGCATCTCGTAGAACTCTTGGAGCCCTGGATCATCTGCATCGACAGTCCAATCGATGCGATCGTGGCCTTCGTGCCGAGCCAGTGCGGCCAGTTGCGCCATAAGCCGTTTCCCTAATCCACCCCTGCGTCGATCGTGACGAACGTAGAGCTCCTTCAAGAAAAAGCCCGACGTCAAACCGGGCCCAGGATAGATGGCGCTAAAGCATGCGAAACCAGCGATCCCATCGTTCTCGCGAGCAAGCAGAATTCGCGATCCCGCGGGCCTCGACTTCAGCCCGTCGATGATCGAGTCCCGAGCTGGGCAGCGGGCGCGATAATGAGCTTGCATCTCGATCAGCACATCGGCCATGTCATCGAAATCTGTTTCGGCAATCTCCCTGAAAGCCGTCGGAGCAGTCTGGCCCATGGTCCATCGATCCCTGTGGTTGCTGAACGTCCGCTCATTTCCGAGCGGTGATCATCCGCCTTTTGCACCGGGTTCTGCTTCGTGTCGAGGTGAATGGAGGCGCGCTGCTGAATGACAGATTGTCGCCCGTCACGGGCGAGGGCGCGCTGTGGGCCAAGCGCGGCGAGACGCGGCAGCGCCTGGTTTTCGGCGGAACAAGCAAAAGACCGGCTCGGAGCTAGCCGAGCCGGCGGACGACTTCACTCGTGACGTGCGTTCGCATTCCAGCGTTTCGGATATTTAGCTGCCCGGTGCGCTATACGAGGAGCGCAACTTGGCCGCGTTCTGCCGAACCTGCTTGATCTCGTCCTGCGTGAACAGGCGTGTCAATTTCACATTCTGAAGAGTGCCGGCCGTGACGGTCAGGCCGGAAATGGCTGGAGCCGCACTCGGATCAGGCACGTCGAAGATCACCAGAACGCCCGGGCCGTCCGATGCAGAGCTATACATCGACACCAGCTTTCCGCCGGCCGCTTCGATAAGCTTTCTCGCCGCTTCCTGGCGATCAGTCGTCGGGTTTTCCAAAATGGCATTGAGAGCACGTGGCGTATATTGTCCTGTCAGACAGAAATGCATGGAATGTCCTCCCTAAAAAGAATGTGGCAATAATTATCGTCCCGTTCCGAGTGAGTCGTCACGGTCGTCCACGTCCGAATGAAACTGTCGCAAGTGCAATGCCCGCCGCAGGCATAAACGCCGCCAATCACCACCGAGATTTCGGCACATCGCGGTAGCGGCTCTCCTGGCAAGATACATCACACACTGAGCGCACGGAAGTGGACTACATGCCGTTCGTGACTGCCACTGTCGAAGAGCGATGTGGTCAGAGTGTGGCGTCGGCTTTCGTGACCTCGCATTGTAGGCCAAAGCCTGCGCGACTAGTCATTTCCAAGCGCATTGATCCACATCAACGCCACGGGCCAGTGGCACAGCGGCATCATAGTGCCGGCGAGATCGCTCAGTTGCGGGACGGGATTTTCGGTGCCGGCAATCAGGAGATACAGGCGATTTGCTGAATGTGGCCTGTTGGGCCTGCTGCAGCCGAAACGTACTCACATTGGCGGTAAAATTCGCTCGGGAGAGCAGGGGCGTCGCGGTGCGGGTGATGCGCAGGATTCCGCTAATCGCCGACCCAGAGCTGAAGAAACTCAAAAAATCACGCTTGCCCGCCGTCACGGGTAGATCGCACTTGGCTCGGGCTGCCCTCGACCACCACTTGTGACCCCGAGCGGACCTCGCCTTGCGGCAGAAGCACGCCCAATTCGCGGGCCCGACGTTTGACGGAGGCGATGTGACGTCCAAGCTCCCTTGCTATCGTTCGCACACTTTCCTTCCGGTGTGCGAGTTCTATCAGCAGCTTGGTCTCCTCGTCGGCCCATTTGCGGGGTTTTGCAGACTCCATTGCTGTCCTCGCTTCGAGGATCGAAACCAAGATGACTTACGACCGTGATTCGAGCACGATGAAGGCGGCCCACCAGTTTACGCTTAGGATTTGCGCGAACAGCTGCCGTATCTGCCACGTCTCCTTGTGGGTGCTGCAACAGGCGTTCCTATATCGCGGCGTGCAATAGTTGGACTGTGAACGGGTTCACAGCAGCGCCAGAAATGACATGCTACGTTTTCGATAGTTGCCGGGACTTTTTTGAACAATCTCCATTCCAGGATTGAATAAGCAACCTCTTTGGAGGTTCTGATGTTCAAGCAATTCCTTTTGGCCGTAGCCATTTCTGCTTTAGCGTTACTTGGCTCATCCAAAGCCGATTGTCGCGATGATCTGGAGCCTGGCGTCGCCGCCGGGTCGGGTCAGCCCCGACTCGATGCAACCCGAGTCGCGGAAGACCTGTTGGATGAAGTTGCGGGTTGGCTCTCATCGAATTTCGATCTGCCCGCGATCAAGGATCGCCCAGCCATCGAATTTACCTCGAAAGCAAGACTTGCGACTATGCGCGCTTCGGATCGTGCGCATTGGCAGGGTCTCGCGCGGGATGAGGGCATCGATCGATTAGCGCTGCGCACGGTTGTCGCGCTTTATGACAACAATTCGAAAACCATCTTCCTACCGGACGACTGGATTGGAAAATCACCAGCGGACCAGTCGGTCCTGGTTCACGAGATGGTCCATCACCTTCAAAATCTTGCGAAGTTGAAGTTTGAATGCCCGATGGCGCGAGAGAAGTTGGCCTACATGGCTCAAGACAAATGGCTGCGGTGGTTCGGAACGAGCCTGGAGAGTGAATTTGACGTCGACATGTTCACGGTGCTGATTTCCTCTGCATGTATGTACTGACCATGATCGTGCCAACATTGTATTCTCAGAGCGAGACTGCGTCTCCCTGTTGAAGGCATCGTCTCCAGATAGGTACCGATTTGAAGTCTCGTCCGTACACGAACGCAGTGCGCGTGATGGTCAGATGCCTGGCTGCCCTTGCAATTGTCTTGGCGCTCTGGGCGATGGCACGGGGGCAGCAGCATCATTTTGTCCCGCTGCCAACGGGCCCCATGCCTGCCGCGCTTGTGCCGTGAAGTCTCTGCCCAATGCGGTGATCAAATACGCGCCTGGCATCATGACGCGGCGGAGCCGGTGACCGCGGCGGCGGGGGCCGCTTCGCGTGGCGCGCGGCGGCCATTGAGCACCACGCCGATCATGGTGAAGCGCACCAGCAGGCGATAGCTCGCCAGCATCAGGGGAAGCGCGACGCCGAGAATGGTCGCGAACTTGATCGGCCAGGGCCAGTCGAGTTGCGACACCGCGACCTGCAACGCCATCACGATCGGCATTTGGATCAGATAGAGCCAGTAGGATGCGTCTGCGAGATAGCGGCGCGTCGGACTGAACGTGGACATGAAGCGGAGCGCGAGTCCGATGACCGCGAACGTTGAGGTCCATATTGCCGGTGCATAGAGAACGGCGGAGACAAGCCTGAGCGTGTCGGAGCGGATCGGCAGCTTTGGCGCACCCGGCGCGGACGTCACCACGCCGGCGAGGACGAAACAGATCAGGATCAGGCCGAGCGCCAGCACGAGGTGCGACAGCCAGCGTCGCTCCAGAATCCGCAGCAGGTCGCGCTGCCGATGCAACAGCCAGCCGATGCGGAATGCGGTGCCGAAACCGATCCAAGACGGCAGGTTGGTGATGAGCGATTGATCTGGCGTCCTGATCCCCATCACGCTGATCCATTTCTGGTCGAGGCTGAGGTCGATGCCGATTGGGATCGCCAGAACCAGGTGAGCCAGCGGATTTCGTATGGTCCATGCGAAGAGCCGGTCGAGGGCCGTTCGCAGAGCGCCGGACGCATCGAGCCGGACGATGACGCCGCGCAGCAAAAGCATGGCGACATAGAGCTCCAGCAACACATAGAGAAACCAGAGATGGGCGGGGGGGGGAAATTCGGCAGCACCGGCGGCCAGCCACGCGCGCCGTGGACCGGACCGCCATTCGGAAAGCTGGATGCCCAGATCACGACCATCGCCATAGGCGTAAACACGATCGGCCAGCCGATCACGAGCGGTAGCCCGATCCTCTGCAACCTGTCCCTTACAAAGCCCCAGGCTCCCCGGCGATGAAAGCTCATGCGGGCGAAGAAGCCCGCCATCAGGAAGAAGGTCGTCATCCGGAAGACGTGGATGGCGAAGAACAACAGGCCCAGGGCCGCGCTTTGATGGGTGTCCTGGATGAACCAGAACCCGGTCGGGGCAGGGACAAATGACAATGTCGCGTGCAGGGCAATGCCGAGCAGCAGGGCAAACCCCCTCACCGCATCGAGGGCGTGCAGCCGTTCAAACGCGGAGGGGGCGGTGGTCAAGCGAGACATGGACGGGCTCGTGCTCGCTGGAGAGGGCCTTCTGCCTGACAATCTGCCCGACCTTGCCAGGGCCCTCTTGCCCGATCCGGAAATCGGCTAGCCGATTTCTCGACGCCGCTGGCCGATTTTGCGATCACGGTCGGCGTCCCCGCGTTGATCGTCTGGCGAAGATGATATTGCGGAACGCCGTCGGGGCACCAGCAGGCGTGAGCGATTTCTGCTCAAGCGACGGACGCTCATTCGCAAAGCTTACGTGAAGCTTACAGGAGACGAAAAGGCGGATGGCGCTCGCCTTTTTGCTGGCCGAAACCCGGCGGATAGTGGAAGAAATCGGCGAAGCGGTACGAGCCGCGGGTTTCCGGCGGGACTACAATGCGTCTTCTGATCGTCGAGGACAATGTCGAGCTGTCGCGGCTGGTTGCGAACGGCCTGACGGTGGCGGGCTATGAGAGCGACATCGTCAGCAGCGCGGCCGAGGCGCGCGAGGCGGTGCGCAACGTCAGCTATGCCGCGATGATCCTCGATCTCGGCCTGCCCGACGGGGACGGTCTGGCCGTGCTGCGCGAGCTGCGCCGCCACATGGACCCGTTGCCCGTGCTGGTGTTGACCGCGCGGGGGGGCTTGCAGGACCGGGTCAACGGCCTGCGCAGCGGCGCCGACGATTATCTCGCAAAGCCGTTCGCGCTGGAGGAGCTGGTGGCGCGGCTGGAGGCGATCCTGCGCCGTCCCGGCCAGTTGCTCGGCCGCTCGCTGCGGCTTGCCAACCTCGTCTATGACACCGAGAGCCGGCAGATCTTCGTCGACGACCAGCCGCGGATCATTTCTGCGCGCGAGACGTCGGTGCTGGAGATCCTGCTGCGGCGGCAGGGACGGGTGGTGCCGAAGAAGAATGTCGAGGACCACATTTTCGGGCTCGAGGGCGAGGTCGCGTCCAACGCCGTGGAAGTCTACGTCTCGCGGCTGCGCAAGCAGCTCGCCGAGCACGGCGCCAGGGTCGTGATCCACACCATCCGCGGTGTCGGCTATCTGATGGCCGAGGAGAAATAGCGTGCCGCGCCTGAGGTCACCGACGTTCAAATCGCTGATCTGGCGCATCGTCTTCCTGCATATCGTCGCGATCGCCGTGGTGGCGATCTTCCTGCCGCTGGTCCTGTTCTGGCTGTTGAACTCGGAGATCGGCGAGTTACATCGCGCGGCCATGCGGGCGCAGGCCGAGGTTCTCGCCGAGCGCATCGCCGTGCAGCCGGATGGCAGGATCACGTTCAACCTGCCTGACAGCCTCCGGGGCCTCTATTCGGAGGCTTATGGCCGCTACCAATATGACATCAGCGATGCCGACGGCAGGGTGCTGTTCTCCTCGCACAAGAAGACCGGCGCGGCAGCCTCGGAGACCATTTCCGGCGCGGGCGTCACGCGCACCATCGACGACAGGACCGTGCGCATCCAGGTCGCCGAGGATCTCGCGCACCGCGACGTCATCATCGACGACATCGTCGCCAATTTCTTCCGGCGCGTCGGCTGGATCACGATTCCGATCCTCCTGGTCCTGCTCGCCACCGACATCATCATTTTCCGCCGCGCCATCTCGCCGCTGCTGAAGGCTTCGGAGGAGGCGAGCAATATCGGTCCGGCGCGCACCGATATCCGCCTTCCGACCGAGCAGATCCCGCGCGAGATCCTGCCGCTGGTCACTGCCGTCAACCAGGCGCTCGACCGGCTCGAGGACGGTTTTCGCGTGCAACGGCAGTTTACCGCGGACGCCGCGCATCAGCTGCGCACACCGCTCGCGATCCTCCGCACCCGGATCGAGACATTGGGCGATGGCGCGGCCAGAAAGGCGCTGCACGCCGACATCGAGGGCATGAGCCGGATCGTCGCGCAGCTGCTGGAGATCGCCGAGCTCGATACGCTGGTGCTCGATCCCGGCGAGACCGCGGATCTGCGTGCCGTCTGCGCCGAGGTGATCGGCTCGATCGCGCCGCTTGCGCTGGCCCAGCACAAGGACATCGCGCTGAGGGGCACCGATGCACCGGTCCTGATCCACGGCAATTCCGAGATGCTGCAACGGGCGATCTTCAACCTCGCCGAAAACGCCATCAAGTTCACCGCGAAGGATACCGCCGTCGACGTCGAGGTCAGCGGCGACGGCGTGGTGCGGGTGCGCGATTGCGGCCCCGGCATCGCGGAGGCCGAGCGCGAGCTGATCTTCCAGCGCTTCTGGCGGGCCGACCGCCAGCGCAGCGACGGCGCGGGCCTTGGGCTGTCGATCGTGCGCGGCGTCGCGGAGGATCACGCGGCGAGCATCGCCGTCGAAAATCTCCCCGGCGGCGGCGCCCAGTTCACGCTGTGCTTCAAGCTGGCGGACGGAGCGGGAGACGCTGACAAGAAATCGGCGCGGCATTGACGCTGCACCCTCTCTCCTTGTGGGAGAATTTTGCATTTCCTTGCAGCGTCTTGCATTATCCAGAGGCCTTCTAAACCCCTGATATCCATAGTAAATTCTGCACAGTCCTGAAGCGGGGCGCAAGAGGTTGCACCCCGCACTTCCCGACACCGGACCGGACACTAAAACAAAAAGGAATGTGCAAGACCATGGCTAAACCCCGCAACTATTCTCTTGAGAGTCCCACCGCGCGATTGAAGCTCGATATTCAGAAGAAGCCCCATTGGCAACGGCTCGGCCCGGGCCTGTCGCTAGGCTATCGTCGCAACGAAGGCGCAGGCACTTGGTCGATCCGGGCCGCTGACGGCCAGGGCGGCGAATGGTTGAAGAAGTTTGGCGTCGCCGACGACTTCGACAAGGCCGATGGAAAGACGATCTTCAACTACGGCCAAGCCGTCACCGAAGCCCGCAAGCTGGTGCGCGGCGGCGACGAGGACGAGGTCGAGGAGGAACAGGGCAACAAGCCGGTCACTCTCGGGATCGCAATGGACCGCTACAAGGACGATCTGGTGTCGCGCGGGGCTGGCAAGAGCAACGCGACGACCCCGAAGGGCCATCTGCCCGCCAGCCTCCTGACCAAGCCGGTCCCGCTGCTCGACTCCCAGGAGCTGCGCAAGTGGCGCGACGGGCTGCTGGCGAAGATGGCCCCGGCCAGCGTCAACCGGTACTGCAAGGTGGTCAAGGCCGCGCTCAATCTCGCCGCCAAGAGCGACCGGCGCATCAAGAACGAGCACGCCTGGACGACCGGGCTCCAGTTGCTGCCCGATGCCAACGAGGTCAACAACGTCATCCTGACCGATCCGCAGGTCATCAGCTTTGTCGCTGGCGCCTATGCTCACGACGAGAAGCTGGGCGAGTTCACCGACGTGCTGGCCCAGTCCGGCGCGCGGCCCTCGCAGGCTGCTCGCCTCTATGTGCGGGACCTGATCGCGCACAAGACCGAGCCCCGGCTGATGATGCCGAAGTCGGCCAAGGGCGGCGGCCTCAATCGGACGAGCAAGAAGGTCGAGCGCTATAGCGTCCACATCACCCCGGCCTTGGCCGAACGGCTGGCAAAGGCGGCGAAGGGTCGGCCCGCGAGCGCGCCGCTCCTGGTGCGCAGCAACGGCAAGACGTGGGGCGTGGATGGTAAGGGCGTCTCCGACGACTATCGCGAGGACATCGCGGATGTCGTCATGGCCATCGGCCTCGATCCGGACGAGGTCACGCTATACGCGCTGCGCCATAGCTCGATTGTCCGCAACCTTCTGCTCAACGTCCCCATCAGGGTCGTCGCGGCAAGCCACAACACGAGCGTCGTGGAGATTGAGCGGACCTATTCAAAATTCATCACCGATCATTCCGGCAACCTCTCGCGCCGCGCCTTGCTCGATCATGAAGTCGCACCATCTGACAACTTCATCCCTCTGGTAGCGGCCTAAATGGCCTGTGACTGTGCTCAGGTCGGGCTCCGTCGGCTCGGTCCCCAACAGCGGCGCGAGGCAGACATGGACCGCCGCTTTGGACCACGAGCAGACGTCCGCAGCGCCAAAATTAGGGCGGAAGCGGCCATTCAGAGCTTCGATTGCAACCGGTCGGCAACCCGGCGGGCGATCTCCGCCGGCGCCTCATCAGGGATCGGGAAGACTGAACTCACGTTGATCTCGCCGAGCACGTAACTGTCAGTCCCGTCAGTGCTGGGCGGTCCGAGCATGAAGTCCGCATCCCAGATGATCGGAAGATCGCGCCTCGGGATATCCAGTAAGGAGGTCAGCTGCGGCGTCCACTCGTCTTCCATCAACCGGCGCAGGCGCTGGAAGCGCGGGTCGGCATTGGAGGTGTAGAGCCGCGGTCCGGCTTCGGCGCGCGCTGCCGGTGACGCGACCAAGGCCTTGACCTTGTGGTGGCCAAAGCCGGCGCAACGATCGCCTGCCATGTAACAGCGCATCACACCTTCGCTCAGGCGCGCCTGGAACGGCTGATCGATCACGCTGCCGTCTTCGAAATACTCGATGCACCGATCGAGAAACTCGTTTAGCGCCACTTCCTCGGATGTGTCCTTCGTAGCGTCAAGCACGCTTACCATCGGCCCGGCCAGCGCCTCGACCTTCCACACACCCTGACCGCCATTGCCGCGATTGCGCTTGATGACGCGCGGCCCGGCGGCGAGCCGCGACGGCAGTTCGGCGCGCATCGCCTCGGCCGTTCGATAGAGGGCCGTGTCGCAGCCCCAGCTCATCGTACGGGTACGATGAAGCACCTCCTTGGTGCCCATTTTCAGGATTACATCGGGATGGGCGCTCACCCATACGCCGCGCGCCGCGACCTCGCGCAGCAGCGCGTCGAGGTTGGCGCGGTTGCGCCCCTCGTGAATGGGATTGACCCAGACGAGCACGCCATCGAACGTGGCAAGCTGTGCGCGCACGGTGTCGCGCACATCGTCCTCATACACCACCGGTTCCGCATCGACGTCGATATCGTTGAGCGCGGCGAACACGTCCTTGAACCTGCTGGTCTCTGGCGAGGCACTGCGGCGCGCTTCTTCATCACCTCGCCAGAGGATTGCGATGCGGCCGAGGCGAGCTGTGGACTTAGACATGGAAACAACTCCAGATTCATTGGTCGATTGGGTATTCGTCAGATGTCCAGCATCGGGGCGGATGCCCCAGCTCGAACGTCAGATGATCAGGACCGCGCCTGAAGCCAGAAGCAGCACCAGTACAATCTTGCGGAATGAAGCCTCGTCGAGGCGGCCGTACAATTTGAGACCGAGCCAGGTACCAGCGAACAGGGCTGGCAGTCCGATCAGAAAGAGCTTGAGCGTATCAGCGCTGAGTGCGCCTTTCGCGCCGATCCACAATGCACTCACCAGGAACGTCGCCACGGCGACCGGCTGAAATACCGCACGCTGCACGTCCTTCGGCCAGCCGCGCAGTCCGCACCAGATCGTGACCAGAATGCCGGCGAGCCCCGTAATGCCGCCTAACACCCCGTTGAGAAATCCGACACCGGTATCAACCGCAGCGCCTGCTGATTTCCAGGGGCTGATCGCGGGACGAAACAGCGCATAGAGGCTGTAGAGAACGAGAAACACACCAACACCGGTGCGGACGTGGCTGGGATCGCCCCAGGTCAATATGGTTACACCAACCGGCACGCCGAGTGCTGCGCCAAGGATGAACGGCCAGAGCCGTCTCCAATCCAGCGCACCACGCAGTTTCCACACCGAGTAACCCTGCACGATCAGCCCAAAGGCAATGATCAGGCTGGCGCTCTGCAAGGGAGTAAGGATGTAGAGCCAGATCGAGGCGGCGACCAGACCGAATGCAAAGCCGGAGAGACCCGCGACGAGAGCGCCGGCAAAGGTCGCAACGATGAACAGCGGAAGCTCGAGAGATATCCCACCCATGTGTTCGCTCCAGAACCAAGCGAACAGCTCTTGCATGGGATAACCCACTTCACGGGGAGGCTGCTACGTCCCCAAAAGGACACTAGCCCGACCGCCGAAAAAACTCAATTGGCGTCTGCCGCCCCAAACATTCACCGCGACCTGGCTGGATGGAGCACGGGAGTAGAAGCGTGCCGCAAAAGCCGCGAGCGCGGTCCTCTGAGCCAAATATGCTATGTTGGAACGCGAAGCGAGAGCGCCCGAGAACATGCCTACAGGACAGCGATAGCCGTGACCCCGATGCGAATCATCCGATGGATGCTGCTCGCTGCGCCGCTCCTCTGGGGACCGTTCGCGCACGCTCACGGCATCGCCGGAAACCGCTATTTTGCCGGTACGATGTCCTTTGATGATCCGGCTGTCGCCGATGAACTCATCCTTCCCAACCTCAGCTATCTCAACCTCCCGGCGCAGGGCAGTAATGTCGGAGAGACCCGCATCAACGGCGCCTTTGCTCGGCTGCTCACACCTGCACTGGCCTTTACCCTCGATAGTTCATGGATGCACCAGAACTGGCCCACGGGGCACACGACGGGATTCGACAAGACCAGTGTCGGCCTCAAATACGAGGCCTATCGCGATAATCGAAACGAAGCTCTGGTCTCGGTTGGCCTCGCATGGGGCATCGGGCACTCTGGCTCCGTGGCGACCGGCGCCGATGCGCCTCATACGCTTCAGCCTGGTGTCTTCGTGGGCAAGGGGTTCGGAGACCTCCCGGACCAGCTCTCCTGGCTAAGACCCTTCGCCGTTACGGCCTCGTTCGTGGATGAAATCCCGATCGGCACAGGCGGAAGGGCTCTGGCGCCCAGCCTCGCAAACGGCGGTTTTGAGACGGTTATGTCTCCAGCCGTCGAGACGCTGCACTGGGGAATCTCAATTCAGTATAGCACCCTGTACCTCACGAACCGTTTCAACGGCGGCGCCCCCAAAGAAGAGCCGCTCAATCAGCTTGTGCCTCTGGTCGAGTTCAGATTTGACAGCCCTCGCGGTCAGTACACGGTGGCAACCGCAAACCCCGGTTTTGCTTACGTGGCCGTGACCTGGCAGGTGGCAACTGAGGTGATTATTCCGCTCAACCGCGCCGGCGGAAGTGGCCCGGGATTTCGAACTCAGCTTCTTCTGTTTCTCGATGATCTCATCCCAACCGTGTTCGGAAAGCCTCTGTTGAGCAATCGACCGGAGCGAAGCCAGATCGCGTGGTAAATCGGGCGGTCGCGCTGGCGGTTGCATTCAGGGCGATGACTGCAGGGGGCTCCTTCATTCGATCCACGCAAAGGCGGCGCACTGGACCCGACCAGGCCCTTCGACGAGCCGCTTGCGCCACATCAGGGTCTCTCAGTCGCGCTGGTGAATATGTGGGCTCCGGGACAAAGGAGCTCTCCATGCTGCCCTTTACGTCCGAGCAATTCCTAGCAGACTTTGTGACTTACAATAGCGCCATCTGGCCCATCCAGATCCTGGCCTATTTGCTGGGCGGCGTCGCGGTTGCCTTTGTATTTCGTCCGCCGCGAGGAGGAGGCCGCATCATTTCTGGGATTTTGGCTGCGATGTGGCTTTGGACGGGCCTCGCTTACCACGGAGTTTGGTTCTCAGCCATAAATCGAACCGCATCCCTCTTTGCTGCGCTGTTCGTAGCTCAAGGCTGCTATTTCCTCTATGCAGGCGTCTATGGTGATCGAATTCGCTACGGCCGCCGATCGGGCCTGGCAGCTTGGGTGAGCGCAACTTTCATATTCTATGCGGCAATTCTCTATCCATTGATTGGCGTGGCCACCGGCCATCATTACCCGGAAATGCCAATGTTTGGCGTCACGCCATGCCCGGTGACCATCTTTACGTTCGGGTTGCTTCTGTTGACGGTGCGGCCCGTCCCCCGCTCACTTCTTGTCCCTTTTGCTTGGTCACTGATGGGCGGCAGTGCCGCTATTCTTCTCAACATATCGCAAGATTGGCTTCTTCTCGTAAGCGGCTGCATCGCCGCTCCACTGATCGCCTTCCGAAATCACAAGCCGGTGCAGGATATCCAAGCGGCCTGAACTGAGCTGCGGCACTGCGCCTGGGCCCCGATCTAAAGCGCACCGGCCATCACCATCGGTAGCCTTGCCCGGCTCGCAAATCCCATCTACGCTGGTTAGTGGGGACCAGCGGACTCCCCGTCAGACGGTCACCGTCCAAGATTCGCGCGGCACTCGCCTGTTCGAGGAGATTGCGCGTGGACGAGAAAAGATCACAGGCAACCTCCCAGGATAGTTGCGAGCCCACGCGCGACGTCGGCGGCAGGTTATCACCGAACCAACCCGCCAAATCGCTTGAGGAAACCGGCAGGGATTCTGCCAAACTCTCAAGCCGCACAATCACGTATTGCGGGGATCCGGATACAGTGGCCGCGGGTTTCGCCATCGCACTCGGGATACTAGAGGCTTGTGCGGACCAGCTTGTAGCCGAAGCCGACTCTCGGACACAAGCGCCTCCTCGTGGGACCGACCACTAGAAGCTAAGATTTAGTCTAGCTCGCGATCACCTCGCGGCCAGCGTTCGATGGCGGAACCGCCCCGTCGAACGGGCGTTGCGATTAGCACGGATACTTCCGTGACCTGCACAAAACACGGAGCCAAGATCATGTCGGCGCGAACACTCTCTCAGGCTGTGCTCTGTTGTCTGGCGGTCTCCTTCGTCTCGCCGGCCCACGCTCTGACCCAGGAGGAGCTCGTGGCCAAGCTTCAATCAGCGGGCTACTCGCAAATCCGGGACATCAAATCCACCGCCGAAGGCATCGCTGTGAAGGCGACGAGGAATGGCAAGGAAGTGTCGCTCGTCGTCGACAGTAGCGGCCAATTCAAGGAACGGCAGTAACGGCCTGTTTCTTCGTTACGGTGTCTGTTTTGCTGAGAAGCTGCAGGCGGCAGCTAACTTGGTCGCGGCCGTAGCGGCGGACGGCTTGGTTGCTGGTGCTCTCCCGCAACCGACTATCGTTGTCAGATAGACCGGGTCAATCGGTCGCACGCTGGCACCTCGAGCGAGAGAGAGGTGCTCGTGCGTACAGCGAGCGCTCTGCCTCTTCAAAATAATCTAGGAAAATGTGGCACACTTCACTCGCCGTGACACAAATCGGTAGTCTTATGATTGCAACTTAAGGTCGATCATGGTTTCGCGCCGATCGATCAACTCTCGGAAAATTGGAAGCAAGTCCAACTGCCCAGTGAGGAGCTGCAATCATGGCATTGAACGAACTGCTTGCCGGGTCCAATCCGGCCCGTGACGACGTTCAACAGACCGATTTCGGTTACGACGTCGTTCCCCGCTATATCTGCAATAACTGGCAGGAAGTCGCCGCGGCACAAGGCGCGGGCGCCTATCCGTTCGATGCTATCATCATCGGAGCCGGCATGTTCGGCGGTTATTGCGCCGAGAAGCTCTATCGTGCGGGCGGTGCCGCTGCCTACCGAATCCTGCTGCTCGATGCTGGAGCCGTTCTCCTGCAATCGCACATCCAGAACCTGCCCCAGCAGCTCGGCGGGTCGATCGGCGGCGCCAAGTACAACCGCCAACGCGATGATGCGAGCGGGACCCAGAACGTCATCTGGGGAATGCCTTGGATCAGCAACCAGAACTTTCCTGGGCTTGCCTATTGCATCGGCGGGCGATCGTTGTTCTGGGGCGGCTGGTCGCCCCAGCTTACGCCGGACGATCTCGCCAATTGGCCTGTCGATGTCGCGGCATATCTGAACAGCGCGATCGGCTATGCGTCGACGTCGGCAGAGATCGGCTCGGCCTTGACAACCGATTTCATCAAGCAGACAGCATTGTTCAGCGCCCTGCTCAACGGCATCAGGGGTACCCTGCCGCTGTCGGGGCTCAGCGAAGCTGGTGAAGCACCGCTTGCAGTCGTTGGCGCAGCGCCGCAATCTGGTTTGTTCGCGTTCGACAAGTTCAGCAGTGCGCCTTTCATCATGGATGCGGTACGCAATGATGTCGGTGCAAGCGGCTCTGGTGGAGACGCGCGGCGAAGGCTCTTTCTCATGCCGCGCGCCCAGGTCCATCGTATCAATTGCAGCGGGAGCCGGGCTGTCTCCCTTGACATAAGCCTCGCCGGAATTCGCCAGCAGATGCCGGTGCCGCCCGGCTGCAATGTGGTCCTGGCGAATGGCACTATCGAGGCAACGCGGCTCGCTTTGGAGTCGTTCGGGATCGGTTCGACGCAGTTTGGTTCGCCGCGGGTCGGTAACCTGATGGGACACCTGCGCAGCAATATCACGGTGAAGATCAAGCGTTCCGCGCTGGGGCTTGCTGCACCTGCGGAACTCGAAACCACCGCCCTGATCGCCCGGGGCAACGCGTTCGGCCGCCGCTTCCATTTTCAGATTACCGCGGCCGACGTCACCGGGCCAAATCCGGAAGTGCTGATGTGGAGCATGGTGCCGGATATCGATCTGCAGGGCCAGATGCTCGCGAACCAGGACCCTAATTGGGTGACGATCACTTTTCGCGGCATCGGTGAAATGGAAGGTCAGCCGACTTTGGCCAATATCAACCCAGCGCATAGTTGGATCGATCTGAGTTCGGAGACCGATCAATGGGGAATGCGGCGGGCTTACGTCAACCTCACCGCGACGCAAAATGACAACGATCTTTGGCAGGCGATGGATAATGCGGCGTTCGACCTCGCATTCACGCTCGCCGGCAAGGATCCCGCAAACATTCAATACTGGATCGCGCCGAACAGTGTGTGGGTGTCGACGCGACCGCAACCGGGCGCTGGTGGCAAAGGCTTCTGGCAGGACGGCCTTGGCACCACACATCACGAAGCTGGCACGCTCTTCATGGGCGATCCGGGCGCGTCGATCACTGATACCAATGGAAAGTTCCACAATATTGACAATGCCTATGTTGCCGGTCCTGCGCTATTCCCTTCGCTCGGGTCGGCAAATCCATCGCTGACCGGACTTTCTCTTGCGCGCAAGACCGCCAATGCGCTGATCGCAGCGACGCAACCGGCGGCGCCCGCAGGATTTGCGGCGATGTCGCTGGCTCCGTCTGACTGGCAGATGGTCAAGCTGGCGCAGAGCCCGGCCACAATGATCCACTACGGTTCGGTTCTCGAAACGTCTGGCTGGTATGGGCTCTACTGGTACATGAAAGAAACCTTCAGCGATTTCATTTTGTCCCTGCAGTGGCGGATCAGCCGAAGGGAGGAGAACTCGGGCGTCTATATTCGTATCCCTGCGCCGGATGTGCCAAGCGCCCTGCAGGCCGCGGATGCGCTTGGTCACGAGATTCAGATCGACCAGCGCGGATTCGATTCTATCACCGGCACGGAGGGCCACCCCTTAAAGGTGACGGGCGCGATCTACGACCTGCAGGCGCCCTCTGCTTCGACACAAGTTCAGATCGGCGCCTGGAACGATCTGGTCATTGAAGCCGTGGGACCGCGTATTAAGGTCACTCTAAACTGCACGCTCGTGAACGACTATATGAGCTCGCGGCAGCAGTCGGGTCACATAGCCTTGCAGGCGCACGATTCGCTCTCACGTACGCAATTTCGCAATCTCTTGATCAAGAAGCTGGATGCGTCGGTGCCGTCGGTCTGATCTCGTCGCGGCTGGGCGAACCTCAGAGCTCGCCCAGCCGGGGCACCGCCGAGTCAATGTGCAAATTGGCCGGCCGGCTTGCCGCGCTTGACCATTTCCTTCGCGTAGGCATAGAGCGCGTCGTAGACGATCCATTCGGCGGCATTGAGCTCGTGATCATCCTTGTAGCCGAGATGGCGAAAACCCTCGGCGAGCGCCTGCAAGCCGGGTCCTTCGGCTTGATGGTAGAGCGTGTTGTCCGTGTCGGCGCCATTCACGATGCGGCCGAGCAACATCAGGGCGGGATCGCCTGTAAGCTTGTACTTCTTCAGGATCGCCTCGAAGGAGCATTCCTTGCCGTGATGACCGAGCTCGACGTCCTTGACGTCGTATGGGATGGCGTTCTGGCGCTTGGCTTCCTCCATCACTCTATCGCCCGGTACGAACAGAAACTCGGCCTCCTTGTCGACAAACTTCTTGATCAACCACGGGCAGGCAACCCGATCGACCTTGACGTGCTCTCGTGTAATCCATTTCATGTCGCTCTCTCCTTCAGATTGGTTGTCTTTGAAGTCACGCGTTGCCTAAGACGAGGACGCCGCCGTGTGCGGGCGAAATCACGTAGAGTTGGTCCGGCGGAACCAGGACCGTGGTGTGGGCACCTGGACCCGTTACGGTACGATCGATCGTGCCGGATCGCGGATCGATCGTTTCGACAACGCCGGGTTCGCCAATCGCAACATGAACAAGGCCGCTGGACGGGTTGAAGAACGTGACATCCGGCGACGGAGGGATCGGCCACACATTGGTGATGTTGCCTGACCTGCTGCCGATTTCGACGAGTGCGCCGTCGTCGCAGGCTGCATAGAGCCGGCCGCGGGAGTGGTCGATGTCGAGTCCATGGGCACCGCCCGACGGGAGCCTCCACTCAGCCATCGGCATTAGGTTGGACAGGCTCGCCGCCAGAATCATGGAAGGTTCGCGGATACACAGGAATAGCCGCTCGGAAGTTGCATCCGTAACGCACCACCGCGGTCGGCCGGGCAGCTCGAGCTTGGCCAGTCTACCGTTCCTGAGATGGAAGCTTTGGAGTGTCGGCGTCTCAGTGTCGTTACCAATGCAGGCTGCGATTCCGAGTGCCAAACGTTTCACGACGGCAGCGCCGTTTGGCCGGATGCCGGTCTGGAAAACCGCGGCAGTCTTGAAGGACGCGGCGCTCATCCAGGCGATAGACCCAGAGCCGCGGTTGGTGAGCAGCACCTCGCCGTCGTCCACCACGGCACCGGCTACGCCAGGAAACCCCGGCAGCGTGGCTATGTGCCTCCGCGTGTCATGGTCGATGACTTCGACACAGTCTCGTCGCGTATGAGCAATGAAGACGCGTCGAGTCTTCGGATCGAAGGCGCCATGATCGAAGGAGCTGCCTTCGGCGTTCGGAATTGTGATGGTTCCAACCGGTTTCAGCGGCATGGCGACCTCATGCCTCTGCGCTTCATGATCGACCGGAATGGCTTCAAGACGCGTTCGTTGGGACCGTCCATGCGCAATCTCCTCGAAACATCGAGCGTTGCGCAGAGCTTGGACGTTTCCGTCTAATGGGGAGCCTGCGTGTCCCCTACGATTAGTGTAGTCGCCTTGGATGCGCGCGGCAAGCTCGGTCGGCCGAGTGTCTTGCGACTAATACTTCGGCCTATGTGAGTGCGCCCACTCACGTGCGTGCAGGATAGGTTCGCGCGGCGGGAGCGCTGCTCGCAGCTTTCGGGTCGTCGGCAGGTCCTCCATCGAAGCGCGCCAGCGGCAGAAGGCTGGAAAGTTGCGGTACATGGACTGGCCTTCGTCGGTCAGGCCGAAGGCAAACGTAGCGGGCAACAAGTAGAAATCGGCAAGCGTAAGCTCCGATCCGAGCAGATAGTTGCCGCCGTGCGCGAGTTCACGCTCGATCACCGAAAGCGCCAGCTCCACCTTCGGCAGCGCATGCGCCACCACCTTTTCGTCGGAAGGGATCCCAAGCTCCGGGAAGACCAGCCGCTCATGCGTCACGTGATAAATCATGTACGGGTAGACGTACGAATTGACCACGCTGATCCATTGGTTCATGCGCGCTTGCGATCTCGGGTCTTGCGGTGTGAGGCGCGGGCCGTCGAATACCTCATCGATGTATGAGACGATCGCGCTCGTCTCATACAGGATGAAGTCCCCGTGCCTGAAGATCGGGACCCGATTGAAGGGATGCAGAGAGAGATGCTCGGGCTTGCCCATCACCGGTTCGAGGTCCTCGAACCTGTAGGCAACGTCCTTGTGGCTGAGGACCAGCCGGGCGATGTTGACAAACGTACTGCGCGGAAAGCCGTAAACGACGGTCTCTGACATCTGACTATCTCCAGTCAAAATCGATCAATTCAGCCGGGTCGCGCTTCATCGCCAAAACGGCGTATCGGCCTGCTCGAAGGCCTCTTCGCGGGTGAGCCCGAGGTCGGCAAGCAGATGTGGGTCATCTGCGATGGCCCGCAGACCGGCGCGCTGATGCATCCGCTCGCTGCAAGACAGCAGCCGATCGAGCAGAGCCAACCATGAATTGGTTTGATGACCCTTGGACGCCGTGCTGCGCCAAAGTCGGGGAAAATGCTCGCTGTTGGCAAAAAGCGTTGACATTGAACCGCTCATAAACTCATGATTTCGAATTGTCGCTGTCTCCATACGGCCGGCCGGGCAAAGTCCGCAAAGCATCGTTTCTCAGGCCTGCCCCAATTTTTCTCATGAACTCGCTGGAAGCACAGCCTATGCGCCCACATTTGCCGCCGTTGAATGCACTGAAAGCCTTTGAGGCTGCAGCCCGGCATGAAAGCTTTACGCGCGCGGCGGAGGAGCTGTGCGTTACCCAAGGGGCCGTCAGCCATCAGGTGAAGGCGCTGGAAACGGAGCTGGCGATCAAGCTGTTCAATCGCGAACGGCAGCGGTTGATCATCACCGAGGCAGGACGGGACTATCTCGCTGTCGTGCGTGATGCGTTCGATCGGATTGCGGCCGGCACGGAGCGCCTGCTGCAACGACAAAGCGCGGGCGTTCTGACGGTTAGTACCTCGCCGGATTTCGCCGCCAAATGGCTAGTGCACCGGTTGGGCCATTTTGCCGAGGCTCACGCCGGAATTGACCTTCGCGTCTCGGCAACTCTCCATCACGTCGATTTCGCGCGCGAAGAAGTCGATCTTGCTGTGCGTCATGGCGATGGCAATTGGCCGGGTCTCGATGCTGTCAGGCTTGGCGCGGAACGACTCTTTGCCGTGTGCAGCCCAAAGCTCTTGTCCGGTCGACGGCGCCTTGGCGGAGCAGCCGATATTCTGAAGTTTCCGCTGATCCATCTCGACAGCCGCTCCGACTGGGAGAAATGGCTGCGCGGCGTTGGCATAGATGACGCAGGCGTCACCCACGGTCCGGTGCTCAATCGGGCCAGCATGGTGATTGATGCCGCAATCAATGGGCAAGGCATTGCACTTGCGCGCACCACGTTGGCGGCTTGGGATCTGATCAATGGCCGGCTTGTGATGGCCTTTCCAGAATCCCTTCCCGTGTCAAAGACCTATTGGATCGTGTGCCCGAAGGCGACTGCGGCGCTGCCGAAGATAGCGACGTTTCGGGATTGGCTGTTGGCGGAAGCGGCGGCGGACTTGCGGCAGCTCAAAAAGCTGGCGTCTCAGCACAGTGATCGGAAGCCGGCGCACGCCGGTCGCTCAGACCGATCGAGGGGGCGCCCTCTCAGGCGGGAAACCGTCTGATTGAAAATGACGGGATACGACGAAATAAACTGAGCAGCCGAGCGCAATCATGGTTTGAACACCTGGCCCGGTTTTGTGTGCGTAATACGGAGTAACCGATGGATGCATGGACTGTGACAATTGCTGCCGCCGGAGTGCTCTGCGCCGAGGCGCTTGCTGTCGCCGATGCAACTGCCGAGACGCTTGTGCTCAAATGCTCGATTAGCGGTCAAGAGGCATCCGCGCCTTTCGAAGTAGACTTGACGAACAGAACCATCAACACAGGAAAGGGATTCGTATCGGCGGAGGTGACGAGCCGCGCCCTCAGATGGCACGAGGAAGGCGTGTTACGAACCATCAATAGGGATACAAACGCAGTGTTTCGTCAGTTGCCCGATGGCTCTTCTTTTCAGATCGGGATGTGCCGCCCATCAGATGGATGACGACCCCGTTTGTGGTCGCTGACTGCATGCCCGCAAGGAGCGCGAAATCTCCGAACCGAAGCTGAAGCAAATCGTTAGCGTTCGTCCAAATGGAGGAGGAACGCATGCGCAGTTTCGCGATGATAACGGCAATACTGCTGTCCTGTGGTCTCGGTCCCGCCAGCGCAGAGGAGATGGGAAGGACTAACCAGGCGCAAACGGTTCCAGTGCAGCCGGACCAGCCCCCTCAACAAGCGGAGCAATCGCGCGCGCAAGAGCGGGCGCGCGGGGAGGACGTGCAGATCGGCCGTGATTGGAAAGCCCAGGAGAACGACACCAATCGCGCAGCGCGCGTGGACAAGACGGACGAGGATCATCAAACGGTCGGCCGCGATTGGCGAGCGCATCCCGACGACAAACGCTGAGATCACTCCGTTCGACAGGTTTGGCGCGACCTGCGAGAGCGGGCGGCGCTACAAGAAAGGCGATCTACGCCGTGGCGCAGTTCGTTGCTGCCCCAGCTTCCTGACAGGAATTTCAGAAACTCTTCAGTGGTGAGGCGCTGAGAGAAGGGCAAGATCAACTTAGCCAGACCGGTTCAGAGATCCGCAAGAGGTTCTGGGAAGAACCTCAAGCGCCACGACTGATGATCGTCGGCGGGGAGCTCGAGCAATTGAAACCGCGAAGAGGAGAAATGCGATGGATCGAAGAAGATGGATGCTGGCCGGTGGTGCTCTGTTGCTGTTGGGCATAGCCGGCGTAGCCATGGTGACCGCGGAGCCGAGCAAGGGCCCAGCCTTCATCGCGGGAGATCAACCGGTCACTGAGGATCAGGTACGGCAAAAGCTCCAGGCGGATGGCTGGTCGAATGTGCAGATCGTGCGCGATGGGCAGTATTTTGAGGCAATCGGGTCGAAGGATGGGCAGACCACGAAGGTTGCCGTCAATTCGCAAACCGGTCGGCTACGGGCCGTCGATGACGATGACGATGACTGATTCGTAGGCTTTCCTTGTTATGACGTATCGGTGACATCGGTGATCCCAAAGCGTGTAACCTTCCGCACCTAACGCGAGGTTCTGCTTACGCAATTCGTGCCGGCCCCGAGGAACTCGTAAACTTGGACGGCGTTGACAAGCCCGTTAGTCGCGCCTTATCTGCGTGTTCGGGGAAGCGATCTCCCCGTGAGGCGACATGCCCAAGAATCGCG
Organism: Bradyrhizobium sp. UFLA05-153; assembly: GCF_054185185.1. Lineage (NCBI taxonomy): Bacteria > Pseudomonadati > Pseudomonadota > Alphaproteobacteria > Hyphomicrobiales > Nitrobacteraceae > Bradyrhizobium > Bradyrhizobium sp. UFLA05-153. Next base: position 22,934 of record NZ_JBBIAM010000002.1, on the reverse strand, counting down.
TCCAGTTTTCCGAGAAGGAAGGACGCTGCATGTCTGCTCTTTGCCTACCCCCTCCCCAAACGTCTCTGTCGCTCTCAATCGCGCCGCGATTCTGCGGAGAGCGGCGGCTCGACCCCGCTGACGAAAGCCTGCTCCAGTATCGGGACGCGTCAAATCTGGAAATCACCGACAGTCTTAGCGGAGGACGATCATGACCTACGCCATGAAGCCGCTTTCCTGCGACCCGAGCCGCATCCGCGGCATGTCGGAGCGGATGATTGTCAGCCACTACGAGAACAACTACGGCGGCGCAGTCAAACGGCTCAACCTGATCGACGAGCAACTGGCCGGGCTCGATTTTACGAAAGCGCCGGGTTTTCTGATCAACGGTCTGAAGCGCGAGCAGCTTATCGCGACTAATTCGATGATCCTGCACGAGGTGTTCTTTGCCGGCCTTGGTGACGAGAGCGAGCCCGACGCAGGTCTGAAGGAAGCGCTGGCGCGCGACTTCGGTTCGTACGACCGGTGGCGCGACGAATTCGTCGCAATGGGAAAGGCGCTCGGCGGCGGCTCCGGCTGGGTGCTGCTGACCTGGTCGCCTCGCGACCGAAAACTCGTCAACCAGTGGGCAGCCGATCACTGCCACACGCTGGCCGGTGGGGTGCCGATACTTGCTCTCGATATGTACGAGCACTCCTATCACATCGACTATGGCGCCAAGGCGGCGAACTACGTGGACATCTTCATGGCGGCGATCAATTGGCCGGCCGTGCAACGTGCCTATGACGGGATGCAGAAGTGATGCTCTTCCGAGGATACGCCCTGCGGTGGATTGTTTGTTGCGCCGCGCTGGGCGTCGTGGTTGACGCGCACGCAGAAGATCAGTTCCGGATGTTGGACGGAAAGCAGATACGCGCTCGCGTTGTCGGCCAGGACATCACGGATGGGCCGCATTGGTCCATGTACCTTCGGCCGGATGGCGCCCTTGTCAGTTCGGAATCGGGGAGCTCCTGGGCAGGGAGTTGGAAAATTCAAAACGACAGGCTGTGCATGACCATGCCGAGCAGCACGTCGCTCGTGTGCAATGAAGTCTGGATGTCTGGAGCATACATTCGGATGCGCGCAAACAGGGATGGGGAGACCTTCGACGCAAGGGTCATGGCACATCCGGCCAAAAAATAGATGCGGGCAAGTCGCGCCCGACAGAGGAGGATGCAATGCAGAAAAAACTATCGATAGGTGTTCCGATTCTCCTAGCGCTGTTGGCCACCGTTGCTGGCGTGGAGATGACGAACTGGATGAAATACGGCGGGCCGTTTATCTCCAGCGCGCATGCGCAGACCATCGATTGGCAAAAGGTCGACGAGACGCTCGGCCGAAAGCCCGCCATCTCGGACGATGTCCACCGATACGGGTTCCCGCGCACAGACCTCGCGGTGACCTTGGATGGGGTGGCCATCAAGCCCGCGCTCGCGCTGGGCGGCTGGATTGCCTTCAAGCCGGTGCACGGCAGCGCAATGATCATGGGCGACCTTGTGCTTCTTGAGACCGAGATCAATCCAGTTATGGCGAAGATGATCGCGAGCGGGCTCGAGATCACCGCCGTGCACAACCATCTGCTTCGCGCGAGCCCCGCGACGTTCTACATGCACGTCGCCGGCCACGGTGATCCCGTCAAGCTGGCCTCGGCCATTCGCGATGCGCTGGCCGAAAGCAAGACCCCGCTGACGGTCGCGGCGCCGGCGAACCCGCCGCCCGCCGTCGACCTCGATACGGCACAGCTCGACCAGATCATCGGAGTTAAAGGCCAGGCCAACGGCGGCGTCTACCAATACAACGTGAAGCGGCGCGATCCGATCACGGAAGGCGACATGCCGTTGACCCCGGTCGGCGCAATGGGCGTCGCGATCGGGATCAATTTCCAGTCAACGGGTGCAGGCAAAGCAGCAATCACCGGCGACTTCGTGCTGACCAGCGACGAGGTCAATCCGGTCATCGTGACGTTGCGGGAGCACGGCATAGAGGTGACGGCGCTGCATAGCCACATGCTGGACGAGCAGCCGCGGCTGTTCTTCATGCACTTCTGGGCCAATGACGATGCCTCGAAATTGGCGAAAGGGCTTCGTGCCGCCCTCGATAAGACGGCCAGCATCAAGAGTTAGCAAACTTGATTGGTCCGTGCGCCAGACAGGCTGGCGCACGCGATCAGATAACTTCACGAAAGGGAAGATCGAATGCGAAATGTTGCTCTTACTCTATCGGTACTAACTGGTCTCGTTGCCGTGCCTGCTGCGGCGCAGGCTCAAACATCCTGCAAGGTTTGCGCGGAGCAGCAAAAGGCTTGCATGAAGAACTACGCCGGACCGGCCTGCAAGACCGAGTACCAGATGTGCCTCAAAGCCTGCAAGAAATGAAGGGACCGACTTGATCAGCTTACGCGAACGTAGGTTCATCGCGGTACTTGCCGGCGCCGGGAGTCTCGTCGCTCCCTGTGTCGGATCCGTTGCTGCGGAAAATCTCCGAAAATTATCGGGTGCGCAAATACGCGCCAAGTTGTCGGACAAGGAAGTGACCGATCAGGTCCACTATCGCGAAGTCTATGAACGCGACGGCACTTTCCGCAGCTATTCGATGGGGAGCAAGAAGCGAGGCAAATGGACCATTCAGGGGGATGACCTGTGCATTGATCTGCCGGAGCCCGATGGCGGCTGTTTCGAAGTGGCCGCGGCAGGAAAGAATGTGGTTCTGACACCAAAGGGACTGGGCTCCCCATATGACGGCACTATCCAGGCGATCTCCGATCCGGAGTAGGAGGCCAAGATGTCATCGCAGATCACCGAAAGAGTGCCTGAGGCGAAGACAGAGTTCTCCAATCCGGTCATTCGCTGGATCGATTATCGACTTCCGGTTTTCACGTTTCTGGATCACGAGCTGAACTCGTATCCGACACCTCGAAATCTGAACTATCTCTGGAATTTCGGATCGCTCGCGGGCATCGCGCTCCTGATCATGATCGCCACGGGTATCGTTCTGGCAATGCATTACGTGCCGACAGGTGCGGGTGCTTTCCGGTCTGTCGAGCACATCATGCGCGACGTCAATTACGGATGGCTAATCCGGTACATTCACACGACGGGCGCATCGATGTTCTTTGCCGTGGTCTACATCCACATCTTTCGTGGGCTTTATTACGGGTCTTACAAGGCGCCGCGTGAGCTGCTTTGGTGGCTCGGCGTTATCATCCTGCTGTTGATGATGGCGACTGCTTTCTTCGGCTACACCTTGCCATGGGGGCAGATGAGCTTTTGGGGCGCGACCGTTATCACGAATCTGTTTTCAGCCATTCCCGTGGTTGGAGTATCGTCACCTGGTTGTGGGGCGGGTTCACAGTGGGAGACCCGACGCTCAACCGGTTCTATGCCCTACACTATCTGTTGCCTTTCGTGATTGTCGCAGTTGCCGGGCTTCATCTTGTGGCACTGCACCGATTCGGCTCAAACAATCCGACGGGGATCGATACGAAGGATCCGGGCGACACAATCCCATTCCATCCCTATTACACGGTGAAGGACCTGCTCGGGCTTATGGTCCTCTTCCTGGTGTTCGCCTGGTTCGTGTTCTACGAACCGAACGCTCTCCTCAACTCCGATAACTACATTCCAGCGAACCCTGGGGTTACACCGCCGCACATCGTACCCGAGTGGTACCTGCTGCCGTTCTACGCAATTCTGCGATCGATCCCCAATAAGCTCGCCGGCGTTATTGCCATGCTGACATCGATCCTTGTCCTGTTCGCGTTGCCATGGTTGGACACCAGCCCCGTTCGCTCGGGCCGGTTCAGGCCTCTGTTCAAGCAGTTCTATTGGGTCCTGGTCGCGGATTGCGTGTTGCTGACCTATGCCGGCGGGCAGCCACCTGAAGGCACATGGTTGATCATGAGCCGGATCGGAGCCGCGTACTATTTCGCCCATTTCTTCATCGTTCTACCTCTTGTAGCGAGGATCGAAACCCCGCATCCACTCCCGAGCAGCATCAGCCGAGGCGTGACCAGCGACCGGTTCAGCGAGGTCCTGACGCACGTGATCACCAATAGCCGAGTTCTCTGAAGGATTTTTCGAATGACAACAACTGCCACCCCCGAGCGTAGCCGCATGGTTGAGCTTGCGCTTTACTTCTTGCGTCTCGGCTTTCTTGGCTTCGGCGGTCCGGTTGCCCTGGTGGGCCAGATGGAACGGGAGCTGGTCAACGACAAGAAGTGGCTCAGCAAGGAGCAGATGAAAGAGTCCATCGCCATCTGTCAGTCGCTGCCCGGTCCGCTGGCGATCCAGGTCGGCATCTACATCGCCTGGCTCCGTTGCGGCTTCTGGGGTGCCTGGCTCGGCGGATGGTGCTTCATTCTGCCTAATTTCGTCATCGTTGCCGCTCTTGGTGCGCTGTACGTCTATCTCGGCGATCTCCAGCCGGTCACCGCCATCTTCTACGGCGTGAGCCCAGCGGTCATCGCACTCATCCTGCACTCGTGCTACCGGTTGGCAAAACTCGGCATGGAAGACTGGCTGCAATGGGCGATTGCGGCTGTGTGTTTCGCAGTGACGATCATCCTGCAGGCTGAGGTGGCGCTGCTATTCATCGGCGCAGGTATTGTCGGCATCATCTACTATGGCAGTCTGTTCAAGCGTACACCCGCTGTCTTGCCGGTTGTGGTTGTGCCGGCCGCGGCGGCGCCAATCGCGCCAGTTGCGACTGCTTCCACGCTTAGCAAGCTCATGCTGTTCTTCCTGAAGGCCGGTTCGCTGACGTTCGGCAGTGGGCTCGTAATCGTGCCATTCCTTGAGCAGGGGCTGGTGCAGCAATATGGCTGGCTCGACGAGCGGCAATTCCTGATCGCTGTTGCCATTGGCATGATCAGTCCCGGGCCGGTCGTGATCACGGCGACCTTTGTCGGCTATCTGGTCGCGGGATTCTGGGGCTCGCTGGTTTCAACGGTCGGCATCTTCCTGCCGTCCTTCCTGTTGGTCCTCATCGTGGCCCCGATCCTGGCGCGCCACCGAGGTAACGCCAACGTGCAGGGCTTCGTGAAGGGCGCTTATGCTGCAGCGATCGGCACCATTCTGGGCGCCTGCGTACTGCTCGGAAAGATCGCGATCGGCGACTGGCTGACGGTCGCGATCGGCATCGTGTCTCTCGCCGTGCTGTTTCGCTGGAAAATCAGCAATCCCGTTCTGATCGCGGCAACGGCGGTCGTCGGCCTCATCAGCTACCCGCTGCTGCAGCCAGCGTGGGTGATGGTGAAATAGGAGCTACTAGAGGAGCGTTTTATGGCCATCCAAATCGTAATGGATCACACCGGCCATTCCCGCCATGAATTCGATGCTGACGATATTGAAGCGCTGGCCAAGGCGGAGAGGCGATTCGGAGAGTTGATCAGTGAAGGGTTTACGGCCGCGGTACGGACCGCGGAAGGCGAATCGTGGCGAGTTTTTGCTTTCGATCCCGCCGCGAAAGAAACACTTTTCTTCCGGCGTCTTAGGGGTGGATAGAACGGCGGCCGCTGTGTCTCTGATCGGCAGATGGGCAGTTCAGATTTCGCGAGTTCGAGCGCTACGGGAGCTCTATCGCAGCTTTGTCAGGGAAAATTCACCTGAGGCGAAAGGACGGACGCTCCTACGCGAATGGCTCACGTCAAGTCAGAGAAGGCAGTTTGAGGAGCAGGGGTGCTTCGACGTCGTCGGCTGCGCGACCAAAAGGCGGTACCGAGTGCAATACGGGTCCATTGCCAACGTGCAAGAAATCGATCTTGAGGGGCAATCGGGATGGTTCTTGTGCTTCGCTCCTGAAGGTTATCTCGTCCCAGGCGACGTCATGCTTGCTCAAAAAGTTGCCTTGGAGACGGATGAGCTTGGCGCGCTGGCGGTAGCGCATCGCGTTGCACCGGTGGTGAGGCGCGTTGGTCCGGCGCAGTCGTGGACCTGATCGCGGTAAGGGCAGGAGTGGCTATGTGCCGAACGTTACCCGCTATTTTGTTGGCGGTTCTCGCCGGGGTTGTTGTCGCGGAAGGGCCGATCGCGTCAGGCGCCGAAGCCCCGCCGCTGCAGCTTGAAGACACGATCCCGCTTGGCGATGTGCGCGGTCGGATCGATCACATGGCGGTTGATCTGGCCCGGCATCGCCTGTTCGTAGCGGCGCTCGGCAACGACAGCTTGGCCGTGGTCGATCTGACCTCCAAACGGCTCGATCGGCTCATCGGTGGACTGCCAGAACCCCAAGGCGTCGCTTACGACCGGGCAACTGACACGCTCTACGTTGCAAATGCGGGCGATGGGTCGGTGAGGTTCTTCAACAATGGTGATCTCTCAGCTATCGGACAGATCGAGCTTGGCAGCGACGCTGACAATATACGTATCGACCCGAAGGCAGGGCAGGTATTCGTCGGACACGGTGATGGGGCATTGGCCGTCATCGATGCTCCCACGCGTAGCAAGATCGCAGACGTGTCCTTGAAGGCCCATCCGGAGAGCTTTCAACTCGACGCAACTCGGATCTTCGTCAACGTGCCCAGTGCTGGCACCGTCGACGTCATTGATCGTATCTCACGTCAGAAGCTCGCATCTTGGCCCACGGAAGGGCGGAGCGCGAATTTCGCGATGGTGCTGGATGAAGCTCGTCAGCATCTTCTTGTAGCCTTTCGGCGCCCGGCGGAACTTGCAGTGGTGTCTATGAGCGATGGAGCTCTTGTCGGGGCAGTGCCGACCTGCGGAGATGCGGATGATGTCTTCCTCGACGCGAAACGTGATCGGATCTACGTCAGTTGCGGTGATGGCGTCGTCGACGTGCTTGCCGTGGATGGCATTACCCACCGGCAAATCGATCGCATCTCGACGGCACCTGGCGCAAGAACCTCGCTTTTTGTGCCTGAGCTTGATCGTCTGCTGGTGGCAGTTCCGGCCAAAGCGGATGGCGGAGCTGCAATCTTTGTCTTTCGACCATCACCATGAGGACGGCACTGACCATGCTTGCCGGAAATTCGATGTTTGTGCGGAGCGTCGCGGTTTCCTCAATCGCTCTCGTCAGCGGCGTGGCCTCTGGGCCTGCTTTCGCATATCGGCCATTTGACGGCACAGATGCGGCCGTCGCCGCACCGGGCGAGCTTGAGGTCGAATTGCAGCCGGCGGGCGTTCAACATGAGCAGGGTACGCGTACGCTCATAGCGCCGTGGACCGTTCTGAACTTCGGATTGAGCGAGGGATGGGAGGCGGTCTTCGAAGGGCGAGGTGAAACGCCCTCTCTTCCTTCGGCGCGACCGATCTCATGGATGCCGGCGCGTTCCTCAAACATGTCGTCGTACCTGGGAGTCTTCAAGAAAAGATCGGGCCGAGCGTGGCGACCGAATTCGGCGTGTTAACTGCCGGACAGCACGGGTGGTAGCGGTGCTGGCCTTAGTTGGGCGGGCATCGTCTCCCAGCGCTGGGATTGGGGCACGCTTCATTTCAACGTGGAAACCTTGCTGACGCGGGAACATCGCGCCGATGTGTTCGTCGGAACCATCGTCGAAGGGCCGTCGAAGTGGAAGCTGCGACCGGTCGCAGAATTCTTTTACGAGAAGGAGTTCGGCTTGGCGGAGACCGTTTCGGGGCTGGTGGGTCTAATCTGGCAGGTTAGCGACAAGCTGTCCTTCGATGTGGCGTACCGCCACGCAGCGATCAACGCTCATCCAGTTAACGAAATTCGCGCCGGGTTGACCTTCGCTGTTCCGCTTCGGTTCGAAGGCGCCCACAACCGGTGATTGACTGATGCCAAGCATGAATTGCTTGAGTGCCGGCACCGACCTGTGGCAGCTGTGCCTCACGGTGACGCGATGCCTTGTTTCGCCCTGCGCAGTCCGTTCGGCAACTGTCGATCCCCGCCGACCGCGTATGAAGCATCGGGTAGAATGATCCGGAACAAGCTTCCATCTGTCACATCTTTTGCGATTTCGATTTGGCCGCCATTCGCCTCAACCGCCCACCGAGCGATTGCGAGTCCCAGTCCGACCCCGCCCGCTTCCCTGGAGCGGCTGGTATCGACGCGATAGAACCGATCGAATATACGATCCTGGTGTGTGGCGGGAATTCCCGGTCCCGTATCTCGTACTTCGATCATTGCCCCCCTGCCGGCTGCATTCACTTCGACACTGATCGTGCCGCCATTTGGGGTGTATTTAATCGCGTTGTGTATCAGGTTCATGAGCGCATGCCGAATGAGCGCGGCGTCTCCTCTAACATGGACTCGGACGGGAGCGCGGAACCTGAGCTCTTGGTGCTTTTCGTCGGCGAGCACCCGGAGTTGATCGATGACATGTCCTACCAACGCACCGAGGTCCAAGGCTTCGGGGGTCAGCTGGACCTTTCCCGAGTCGGCGCGCGTGAGGATCAGAAGGCTCTCGACGAGCCGCGTGAGCCTGTCGACCTCCTCGAGCATGCTGCCGATGACGTCGCGATACGCAGCAGCATCAAGCGGGTTTTGCAGCGCCACCTCGCCCACGCTGCGCATCGCGGTGAGTGGGGTGCGGAGCTCGTGCGAAGCATCGGCAGTGAAACGACGCAATCGCTCGAACGCGTCTTGCAAACGGGATAGCGTGTCATTGAATACCGTCGCGAGCCGCCCAAACTCATCCTCCGCGTTATCGACCGGAAGCCGTTTGGCGAGCGATTCAGCGGTGATCTCGCGAGCCTTTTGCGCCATGGCGCCGACTGGGGAGAGTACGCGGCCAGCAAGGAAGTAACCTCCCGCGATTGCCAGGCCGGCGGCGAAGGGAATACCCGTCGCGAGGATAATTGCGAGCGTCCAGAGCGTGTCCCGCAGCGAGGTTTCATCAATAGCGGCAGCTACCCGATAGGACGATTCAGAAGCGCTCTGGACGCGATAGCGACGACCGTCTGGCGCTGTCCAAGACAGCGGCGACGTCGAACCGCCGTCTTGCAGCGCGCGCGATAGTCCTTCTCGTTCCCATGCCTCGCTCTGCTGGCCGGCGTCGCCGCCGTCCACTTGGAACAGTGTAATGCCCCAGTCGGGGGCCAAATCCCTCAGTTCGTCCGGCTCCTCGCGATAGATCTTACTGATGGTCGCGATCTCGCGACTGAGTTGTGCGTCCAAGCTGGCGTAGAGCCGAGCCTGGACAAACAGCAGAATGCCCACCGAAAACACACACACGATGAGGGTCAGCACCCCAGCATGCCAGAACGTAAGCCGCGCGCGCACGCTTGGCGGACGGATCCTCATCCCTGCCTCCCGCTCAGGAGGTACCCAAGACCGCGGACGGTGTGGAGCAGCTTTCTTTCGTAGGGTTCGTCGACCTTGCGGCGCAGCCGCGCGATCGTAACGTCAATGACGTTATCGAGTGGCGTCGCCCTGGCCGTCGCGTGCCATACGTCATGTGCAAGCATCTCCCGCGACACGACGCGGCCGCTGTGGCGCAACAGATATTCGAGCAGGTCGAACTCCTTCGTGGTCAGGTCGAGAGGCTGAGCTCCCCTGCAGACTTTATGCGTGACGAGATCCATCTCAAGATCCTCGTGCTGTAGCTTGAGGATCTGGTCCATGCGTCCACGACGAAGTAGCGCCCGGATGCGAGCAAGCAGCTCGGAGAATGCAAACGGTTTTGTGAGGTAGTCGTCAGCGCCCTGGTCGAGGCCGACAACCCGGTCCTGGACCGTGTCCTTCGCGGTGACGACCAGGATCGGCGTCTGATTACCACACCTGCGCAATGTCGCGAGGACATCGAGACCGTCTCGGCGGGGCAGCATAAGATCGAGCAACAGAAGGTCGAAAGAACGCTGGCTGGCGAGAAAGAAGCCCTCTTCTCCAGTCGGAGCGATCGTGACTTCATAGTGCTCTGCTTCAAGGCCCTCGCGTAACGCATTCGCGACCTTCGTTTCGTCCTCAATGATCAGGATACGCACGATCTGCTCCGTTAGAGAGCTGCTCTCGAGCCGCCATTATAGACCGGTTCCTTCCTGTCGCAGCCTTCCTGACAGGGATTTCAGAAACTCTTCAGTGGTGGCAGCGCTGAAGGACGACCAAGATCGAATCGCTGATCGAAGCGCTCGGAAGCGGTCTCGGGCACCGAGCCAGCGGAACCCAATCGCGACCTGAAACTCTGGACGAAATGCCGCGACCAAGACCACACAATCACTGTAGCCGACACGCGTGACGGTGCGAGAGCGGCGTCGATTCCACGGCACCTCGATTAATGGAGGAGGTACATCATGACTAGACGGCAAATGCTACTGACGTCCGCCTATGGGTTCGTCATCGTTGCTTTGGCGGTGTCGCTTCCCGGTCATCGATCAGCTCTTGCGATCGGTCCAGACCAGGAACAGGCCGAATTGGCGAACGCGTTGAGTGGCGTGAAGGTCAGCCTACAGCAGGGCTTCACGGCCAGCGAACGGGAAGGCCAGCCGATTTCCGGAAAATTCGAGATGGATGAGGGCAAACTCCAGCTCTCCGTCTATACGGCAAAAGAAGGAAAATTCTTCGAGGTGATTGTCGATCACATGACCGGGGCTATCACCAAGGTCGAGCCGATCACCGAGGGCGAGGACCTTGCCCACGCTAAATCGCAAAAGGCCGCAATGGATAGGGCGAAGGCCAAGCTGGCGGATGCTGCGACCAAGGCGAAAGGACAGGCGAAAGGAGAAGCAGGGGAGGTGCTCGTTGTGAGTGCTTTGCCGGAGCTGAAGGACGACCGTCCGGAGGCCACGATTGTTCTGCTGCAAGGAAAGAAGTTCTCAACTGCTTCGGAACGACTCGACTAGAGCTCAACGACGGCTCCAGTCCACGTGCTGACTGTCATCTTACAGGAGGATGCGATGAGAACTGCCCGAAGATGGATTAGCTTAATGCTGGCGGCCGGTGTGGTGACGATCGGCCTCGGAATTGATGGTGCCGGCTGGAGCGGCGCCGCTGTCGCGCAGAAGAGGTCCCAAGGTCGGGAATCCGTGGATAGGATCGTGGGCTCGCTGCGCGCAGTAGATACAGCCTATGCCTCAGGCAACGCAGCTGAAGCTCAAACCCGGTTCGCGGAAGCTCGTGCGGCCTGGGACACCGTGGCGCCGAGAATTTCAGCGCGTGAGGCTCGCGAGCAACAGCTGCTGTTCGATTCGCTGGACAAGCAGCTCAAGAGCGGCGCCCCAGCCACCAAGGTGAAATCGACCGTTTCCGGCATGATCGGCGAGCTCCACGAAGACATCGAGCGCGAACTGAGGTAGGAGCGATCGTGTATCGCGGGCTGATTTGGCTCGCCTTCGTCGATCTGAGAAGGGCGTGGCTGCGGTCATCGGTAGCCGCACTGGCGATCGCGCTTGCACTGATCGCAGTCACGTTCTTTCTGGGACAGATAGGTCTTCGACGGGCGGAGCTCCTAGCCGGATATGAAGCCTCTGGAGCGGCGACATTCGTTATTGAGCTCGGGAGTGTCCCTCCGGACGAAGTCACAAACCTCGCCCAGTCGCTACGTTCGGCCGCCGGCGTCGCGTCGGTCGAGGCTCCCTACAACGGGACGCAACTCGGCCTCGTGGCCGATACCTCGTTTGTGGTCTTTGAAAACGAGAAGCAGCAGGAATCTCTCGGCGCCCGGACAACTGTGCTAGGCATCGATGGGTCATTTGATCCAGTGCGCGACTATTATGTAAATTTCCACGATCTGAATCCGAATGCGCCGTCGGCGGCTCTCGGAGCCCCCTTGTTTGCGACATCTGGAACGGTGCGTCCGCCGGATCGCATTGAGGTCGTTGTCCCATCGGGAGTCACTGACTACGTCGGAATTCGACCTGGTGCCGAAGCGACCGTCGATCTGATGTATGTGAACGCAAATCCACCAATCGTTCGTCGCTTCGACAAGCTGCGTCTTATCGGCACATTCGACCTCGTCGGGCCGGATCAGGGTCGATTTGAGCCATTTTGGCGCCTTGCTGCGCGCGGTAGCGAAGTCCTCACTGTCCGCCGTCCGGACGCGCCAGAGGGCGTGGCAACCACGTTGCCCATTCTCTTGAACGAACAGTTGCTCAAGGAATTTCTCGGATTTGTCGACGAGCAACTGGCTGCTCGCGGCATACCACCACCAAAGCAGGCGGCAGCCAAAGAAATGGTCGTGCGGGCGAATTCAGTTCGCGCCGTGCCTTCGGTCGAACGCGAGGCGATATCCTTGCTCGGTCAGCGCGGTCTTAAGCAAGACTGCAGCGCTGCTAGTGAAGCCGCCTTCTGCCTGAAGGTGCCGGAGCGAAACAACTTTGAGGCGGCACTCCGAGAGCAAAGGAAACTGGAGACGGGTGGCTCGTTCTTCGTCTTTCTCCTGCTTGTATTGGTGGCAGCCGGGGCAGCCGGCCTGCAAATCCAGTGGGTCCTTGCCCGTTGGCGCGAGTTTGGAATTCTGCAAGCCGTTGGCTTTTCGCGGAGCCAAGTGCTCCTCTATTCCGCGCTGCGTCTCTACGTTGTCCTTGCCGCTGGCATACTGGTTGCGGTAGCGATGATAGCCATTCTGCCATTCGCGCGAACCGTTTCAGGGTTCACTCTTGCTGCCAGCATCGCGCTTGCTGCGGCAAGCATCGCAGCGGTGCCAGTGTTACTCTGGCCGCTCGCGCAACGCCCGGCGCAGTTGTTGCGGGTATCGGCATGATTTGGGTGAAGCTCACCTTCGGAGGTATGGGACGACGGTTTGTCGAGGCAATAGCTGCGATCATGATTCTAGCGGCCGCCAGTGCGACTGTGGCTGCGTCACTGATGGTGGTCGAAGGTGCCAGGAACGCATTAGACCGAGCCATACGCCAGGACCGCCCCGACATCATTCACGTGAAGAGCCGGTTCAATCGGGCGCTGTTCGAAACGCCGCGTAGCGGAAATCTGCCGCCCCTTACAATACCGGTTTATGAGCCGCTGATTGATCCCGCTGACCTGGAACATGCGGCGAGCAACGATCGCGTTATAAGGCGACAATCGCTTTTTCGAAACGTCGTTTCCGGTGATAGCTTTCTTAACGTTTACATCTTTGGCATCGATCCGGATCTTGAGCGGAAAGTGAGCAGCTTTGAACTCGCGCGCGGTCGATTTCTCCGCAAGGATGATCGCGCGGCCGCGGTTCTCGATCAGGCGTCGGCTCACGCGCTTGGCGTCGACATCGGCGGCACTTTCCCGATTCGTAAGGCGGATGGCGAGGATCTGCAACTTACGGTTATCGGGATCCTCGACAAACTGGACTTGCGGGGAGCACCGCCGAGATCGGCGGAGACTCCTTCGCTAAACCCTGAGGCGACCGACGTGTCGAGCGGGGCGTTCGTGAACATTCCGACAAGCGAGGATATTTTCGGTCGAGCGACGCTGACCGACGCGCTCGTCGTTGCAAGGAGCGTGTCCGATGTGCCCTCTCTTGTTGCCAAAATACAGAAAGCCTTCCGGCTTGAGCCGGGCATCTTCGTCACAGAGCGATACAGCCAGTATGAACGCAAGGTGCGCGATTTTGCCCTGACACTTGCAGTGTTCACGGCCGTGAGCGTCGCAACCGTATTGCTGGCCGGAACATTCGCCGCAAACCTCTTGCATGACATCTACGTTGATCGCAGCAAGCAATACGCCACGTTGATTGCGCTCGGTTTTTCGCCTGCAGTGGGTATTGCATCGGCTGTTGTGTTCGGGTTGGTGTTGGGCGCGGCTGGGTCTGCTATCGGTGGTCTTGTCGCAGTTCTATTTGTGCCGAGGTCCTTCGCGATACCGTCGCTAATGGCTGATCTTGGCACTACACAGCCGACGCTTGATCTGATGGTCGTTGGGTCGATCATCGCGATCGGGATCGCGGCCGTTATCGCCGGTTTTGCACCAACGGGCTTCCGTGTTCTGCGACATGCCCTGGCGACAAGCCTGTCGGAGGGACGCTCATGACCCAAGATCCATTCGTATCGGTGCGCGGGGTCTCGAAGACCTATCGAGGCGAGCGCTCCACCGTTGGCGCGTTGAGCGACGTCTCTTTCGACATTGAGCAGGGCGAGTTCGTGCGCGTCAGCGGTCCGTCCGGATCAGGCAAAACGACACTTCTGAACCTTATCGCGGGCCTTGATGGCCCGGACCAGGGGGACATTGTTGTCGCGGGGATCAATATCGGCCGCCTGTCGATGACCCAGGCCTCGAAATACCGGGCCAAGGAGGTCGGGATCATTTTTCAGTCCTATAATCTGATCCCACAGCTCACCGCTTTGGAGAACGTTCTGCTCCCGATGATTGCCTTGGGGTGGGCCAATAGCGATCGAGCCCGCGAACTGCTCGATCTTGTTGGCCTCGCCGCTCGCGGTGATCACAATCCATCTCAACTCAGCGGTGGAGAACAGCAACGAGTTGCCGTTGCCAGGGCCTTGGCGAACGATCCTGCGCTCGTCCTGGCAGACGAACCCACTGGCAACCTCGACGACCAGAGCGCAGAAAGCGTGATGGTATTGCTTACGAATGCAGTCCGTGAACGTGGCAAGACACTGCTGCTCGTTACCCACGAGCGTGACAGGGTGCAAGCGATTGACAGGTCACTCGAGCTCAGGAATGGAGTGCTCAGCTCTTACCAAATTGAGCTTTCCCAAGAGGGGGTCTCTTGAGATTGCGTCTTGTGCCGGCCCTCGCGTATTTTGGATAGTCACGGCGGGAAGGAAAGTCGTTGGGCGACGCCGTCACTGCCGAACAGCCAGTAGCCTTCCACAGCTTACGCCACTTGGCGCAATGGCCTTGCCGCTGTCGTGTATCTGATCAACGGCCCCTCGTCAGGATCATCATCATGGAAATGAATGGCAGCGCTAACCGGGATTTTGCACGGTCTGCCATATTCCTTGACGGACGCGGTCTCGACCACCTGCAAGCTCGGATTGTTGGCGAAGGCAGTCAGAGCGGCGAGTTCGGCAGTGCTCGCGCCACCCGAGCGCCACGAAGCCTCAAACACGCCGGATCGCCACTGTCCGCGCTCATCAATGCCTTGTCCGACGTCGTAGTTGCGGCGCGAGGCCAGGAAGCCGGGAAATTTGGCAGAGTTACGGTCATATATTCGCGCCTGGTTTACGGCGAGCCTGGCTTCGGCTTCCATGGGGAGACCATCAAGTGCTGACCAGTCGCCTCGAACACAGATGAGATGCGAGCCCCCGTACACCGGGACTCCGTGGTTGTTTGTAATTGTCCGCTGTGTGCCGTGATAAGCGATCGAGCGATTTCCGATGCTGGTGAAGCCGACGCTTCGGGTTATGACGTGAAGCAGGTAAGTCTCGAGCACGAGGCCATGCGAGGCAAGCTTGTCAGCAGGGAAACTCTCCAGATACGCTTCCAGTTCGGACATGCTCGCGACAGTGGTTTGCCCGTGACCGCCGTCGCCCAGTGGCTCCTTGAGGCGAACTGTCCCAAGCGCCAAAAGCCGTTCGGCGGCCCATCTCGCGTCCTCAGTGCAAAACGCCGTGTAGCCCGGAAGAACCGCACTTTGGATGCTATCCGCGAACGCAGATGACCAGCCAGAGGGGCGCGCCGCATGCGTGCCGACCAGACGATGCGTGATGGCTTTGGTCTTGACGAAGGGGTACGGCACGACCGCGCCATAGAGCTGTTGAGAAGAATGAATTCCAAGATCCTGCGCCTCAGAGAGCATCAGCGTGTCGCTGGGAACGAAGAAAAGACGGGCGGCGACATGTGCCCTGGGATCGAATTCACCCACAAATCGGTGCCCGACCAGGCGCGCAACGCTCTTCGCGACCACGGACAGGGTGACCTTCTCGTGGGTGTACATCGGGCCGCCCAGATCCGGGAAATGGATGGCGACTGCCTCCATGGCGTGCTCTTCACACCGGATGCGGCGAAGCGCAGACACCTCTGTAGGGCTAAATTTGTCGTGGGAGGGGAGCTTGGGTCGGTCCATGCGCGCAACCATCTCAACAAGTGAGCATTGGTCAGTGCTTGGACGGAACCCGTCTGACGGGGAGACTGCACATCCCCGTTCAATTAACCTAGTGATCAGGATTGGCCACCGCAAGACGCTCCAAGGGGCGCTTAACACGATGCTCACCATCAACGCGCTGAAGCGCCTGCATGTTTCGGTTTCTTTTGAGTTGGCCGATGGAGAATGTATTGCGCTGCAGGGCCCGTCGGGCGTCGGTAAGAGTTTGCTGCTCCGCGCCATTGCAGATCTTGATCCGAATGAGGGCTCCGTCGAGTTGGACGGAATGCCGCGCGAAGCTATGCCGGCCCCCGTTTGGCGAAAGAAGGTGACTTACGTTGCCGCTGAGCCCGGTTGGTGGGCGGACACCGTCCAGGAGCACTTCATCGCCTGGAATCAGGCGCTAATGCTGGTCAAAAAAATGGGGCTGCCGTCCGATTGCGGGACTTGGCCGATCCGCAGGCTCTCGACCGGCGAGAAGCAGCGGCTCGGACTTGTGCGGGCTCTTCTGCTGCAGTCGCGCGTGCTCTTGCTGGATGAGCCGACGTCGGCACTCGATCCGGCATCGACCGCCTCGGTCGAAGCGATCGTCGCAGAGCGTGTGTCAGCCGGCACAAGTGTCCTCTGGAGCACTCACAACAGTGCCCAGGCGCGGCGCGTCGGATCGCGCTTGTTCATGATGTCCAGCGGTCGGATCGAGGAGCATTTGCTTTGAGCTATATCCAGCTCGGCTACAACGACCTGATCCTGCCTGCGTTCCTCGTGGTCATGAACGGCGCACTCTCGCTTGCGCTGCATCTCAGGCTCGAATGGCAGCTTGCTGTCGCGAGCGCGCGAATGGTCGCTCAGCTTGTACTCGTCGGTTATGTGCTGACCTTCTTGTTTGCTGCCGTGTCGCCACTCTGGACTGCACTCGCCGCCTTCATCATGGTCTTGTTTGCGTCGCGCGAGATCGTTGTTCGTCAGAAGCGACGCTTGCTGGGTATTTGGACCTACGGCTTGGGTGCGGGGTGCACGTTGCTCGCTGCCGGTACGGTCACGATGTTTTCGCTTCTCACGCAGCTGCGTCCCGAGCCCTGGTATCATCCGCGCTACGCGCTGCCGCTGTTGGGAATGATCCTCGGCAACACCATGACCGGGGTGAGCCTGGGCCTGGACGTGCTCGTCAACGGTGCGATGCGCGAACGGGCTGCGGTCGAATCCTGCCTTGCGCTGGGAGGCACGCGCTACCAGGCACTTCTCCCCGTGATCCGGGATGCGCTGCGAAGCGGTTTTATGCCGACCATCAACGGCATGGCGGCGATTGGTCTTGTCTCTCTGCCGGGGATGATGACCGGCCAGATCCTTGCGGGCGTTGAGCCGGTCGACGCTGTCAAATATCAATTGCTCATCATGTTCCTGATTGCGGGCGGCACGGGCCTCGGAACGCTTGCGGCAGTCCTCGGGGGCGGACGTCTGCTGACTGATCATCGGCATCGATTGCGTCTCGACCGGATCGCGAGCGAAAAATAGTCAGAGTCACCGCAAATCAAGGAAATTGCGCAGCAGGTTCGGGACGCACTGTTTGCGCTCGATGTGATCAGCCAGGCAGACGCTCTGGCTTATGAGCACCGGCCCTGCGCCGCTGCGGCGGAGCTTTTTTTGCGTTCTGCGGTCGCGCGCTTGACCCGCTCGCGGTGGCATTCCTTGCAGACCGTCATCGTTGCGTCCTGGAGCTGGGCGCAATACGTCGCGGGCATGATCTCATGGGTCTACGCCCACAATGCGCTGATGTCGCTCGGCTATCGCGACCCCGCGCTCACCATCGAGCTTCTCGAATTGGACAAGGCGCGTAACCACGCATGCGCACGGGGCTCTCTTTTTCGGAAGTGCCCCCCGGCCTCTTTGAACGTGTCCGCTCTGCCCTCAATAGCGGCGTCAAAGCGCACATCGCATGAGGTCGCAGATGGGAAGCAAAGGGACCTACAGGACCGATCTCGGTTCAGACCGGACGTGAGGCATCAGCCTAGGTTGTGACTTCGTTTGAGCGGATGGCCCTCGGCCTTCGTGCGCTTCGTCGGCAAAAGGCGATCGGCTGATGCATCCTCGTTCGTCCGCCAGTTCACGACGGCCAGCGCCATCGTGGACCGGAGAGGCGCCGGATTACTTGTTCTTGTCGCCGATGTGGTGAGGTGTCGAAGTGCTCGGCCCGCCGAGGAAGCTCAAGGAACGAACGTTTAATGGCGGTGGTTGCGGGCTGGTGCCCTTGATCTGCCTCAACAATGATGGCAACGGCGCCTCTATGCTCCGAACAACTACAAGGAGCGCGCCAATGTCGGTGCAGGACCATTCCGATTATCGAGAGCGACCTCAAGAGGGCATGTCCACCAAAGCCAAGGCCGGCTTGGTCTTGATGGGATTTCTGGTCATCGCCGGCGCGCTCTTGTTCACTGAGCACAGGGCCCACGTGCTCGGATTGCTGATCTGGCTGCCGCTCCTCGCCTGTCCGCTGATGCACTTCTTCATGCATGGAGGACACGGGCACCATCACGGCGGCGGAGCCGAACGGAGGAATCCATGAGCGATGCAGCGCCTGCTTACGGGCTCTGGAGCCTCGTCGTCGTCAATTCCGTCGTCTTCATCCTATTCGCCTACAGCTTCTTCAAGCCGCAGACCTCCCGCGACTGGCGCTCCTTCGGCGCCTTCAGCGCCTTCCTTGTCGCGCTGTTCGTGGAGATGTACGGCTTCCCGCTCACCATCTACTTCCTTTCCGGCTGGCTGCAGTCGCACTATCCAAACGTCGACTGGTTCTCCCATGACGCCGGCCACCTGCTCGAGATGATGTTCGGCTGGAAGACCAACCCGCATGCAGGTCCCTTCCACATTCTGAGCTTCATCTTCATCGCCGCCGGTTTCATCCTGATCTCTGCCGCCTGGAGGGTGCTGTACGACGCGCAGCAGACCCGCAGCTTGGCGACTACCGGCCCCTACAGCTATGTCCGGCACCCGCAATACGTCGGCTTCGTCCTGGTGATGTTCGGCTTCCTGCTGCAGTGGCCGACCATTCTCACACTGGCGATGTTTCCCGTGCTGACCATCATGTACGTGAAGCTGGCGCGCGATGAAGAGCGGGATGCCCGGACCGAGTTCGGCGAGGCCTATGCGAAGTACGCCCAGGAAGTGCCTGGCTTCATACCGCGCCTGAGCCGAATTCTCGGGCAGGGCTCGACCGGCAGCAGCTATCGTCACGGCTGATCTGGGCGGCCACGGTGCGTGACACTCGGGACCGCTGGCATCTATCCTCGATGCTCCTGGCGGCTTCTGGCATTCTGTTGGTCGGTGTCGGCACCTACTTCCTTTTCCTCCGGCCGCCATTGCTGCCGGAGGACATCCGGTACATGAGCCTCACCCAGGCCGAATTGCAGTCGATCGGGCCCAGACTGACATCGTGGCTCACCCACGTATTTCGCGTCATGGGCGGCTACGTGGCGGCTACGGGAGTGCTCGCGCTCAGCCTGGCCGTGACGAGCTTCCGTGACCATCGGGGCCTGGCTGCGGCCGGCGCCGGGCTTGCCGGCGGCCTCTCGATAGGGTTGATGGCCGCCGTCAACTTCATGATCCATTCGGATTTCAAGTGGGTCCTGCTCGGTATGGCGCTCGTCTGGCTTGCGAGCATTGCAATGTTCGTCCGTGAATCCGCGGTTACTCCGAAGGCCGCGGTCGAGCCGGGCGCGAGAACCTGACCTACGTCAATACCGGAACGGCGGATCCGGCCGACAATCGCGTCCCGAAAGGGCAGCCATGAGCGCAGCCGTGTTCACAGCAAAGGGACTGACGAAGACCTACGTCTCCGGCGAGGTGACGGTGCGTGCCCTCAACAACGTGGACCTCGAAATCGCCGAGAAGGAAGTGGTCGTGCTGCTCGGCCCCTCCGGAAGCGGCAAGACGACGTTGCTCAACATCATGGGCGGCCTCGACCGGCCGACCACCGGCAGGCTGTTTTTCCGAGATCTGGAGCTGACGGATCTTGGGGACCGCGAACTGACGAAGTACCGGCGCGACCACGTCGGCTTCGTCTTCCAATTCTACAACCTGGTGCCGAGCCTCACTGCGTACGAAAACGTCGCGCTGGTCACCGAGGTCGCCAAGAACCCGATGCGGCCCGCTGACGCCCTCGCACTCGTCGGGCTCGAACAGCGGATGCATCACTTCCCCGCCCAACTATCGGGCGGCGAGCAGCAGCGCGTGGCCATAGCCCGCGCGATCGCGAAGCGACCGGCGGTTCTGCTGTGCGACGAGCCGACCGGGGCACTGGATTCGAAGACCGGCATTCGCGTCATCGAGGCGCTGCTCGGGGTGAACCGGCGGCTCGACACCACGACGGTCATCATCACGCACAACGCCAGCATCCAGGAGGTCGCCGACCGGGTGCTGTTCTTCGCCGACGGCCGGATCTCCAGGATCCAGAAGAACGAGACCCGGCGGGAAGCGGCCGAGCTCACTTGGTGACGGCATGACAGCGCTCGACATCAAACTGTTTCGGGACGTCAGGCGGCTCTGGGCTCAGGTCCTCGCCGTCGCGTTGGTCGTCGGAGGAGGCGTCGCGACCTTGGTACTCGCCGTCGGATCGCATCGCTCCCTGGAAGAGACGCGGATCGCATACTATGAACGTTATGGCTTCGGCGACGTGTTCGCTCAGGCGAAGCGGGCACCAAATGCGCTCGCCGACAGGATAGGCGAGATCCCCGGCGTCGCCGCCGTCAACACCCGTATCGCCAAGCTGGCGCTGCTGGATATTCCCAGCTTCTCCGAGCCCGCCAGCGGGCAGTTCGTTTCGCTGCCCGACAACGGCGAGCCGCATCTCAATCGGCTCTACATGCGTTCCGGACGCCTTCCGGAGGCCGGGCGGACGGAAGAGGTCGTCGTCAACGAGCCGTTTGCCCGAGCCCACGGTTTCTCGGAAGGGGCGCGGTTCTCCGCCATCCTGAACGGAAAGAAGCGCGAGCTCGTCATCGTCGGCACGGCGCTGTCGCCCGAGTTCGTCTACACCGTCGGCCCCGGCGACCTGATGCCGGATGATCGCCGCTACGCCATCGTCTGGATGTCGGAAAAGGCGCTCGCCAGCGTCTACGATCTCGACGGCGCCTTCTCGGCGGTGTCGGTCAAGCTGCAGCCCAATGCTTCGGAGCGCGAGGTGATCGCGCGGCTCGACGCGTTGCTCGATCCCTACGGCGGGCAGGCGGCCCATGGCCGGAAAGACCAGACCTCGCACGCCTGGCTCGATCATGAGCTCGATATGCTCAACAACATGAGCCGCACGCTGCCGCCGATCTTTCTGCTGGTGGCCGCGTTCCTGGTCAACCTCACCCTGACCCGACTGGTCGCGCTCGAGCGCGAGCAGATTGGCCTCCTGAAGGCGCTGGGCTATTCTGATGGCAGCATCGTGCTTCACTACTTCAAGTTCGTGGCGCTGATCGTCGTGGTCGGAATCGTCCTGGGCGGCGTCGCCGGCACTTGGCTCGGATTGCGCGTCACCGCGCTGTTCGGTGACTTTTTCCACTTCCCGTTCCTGGTGTTCGCGAAGGCGCCGGACCTGTACGTCACCGCAGGCGCGCTCAGCGCGGCCGCCGCCGCGATGGGCGCGCTGCGGGCGCTACGCGAAGTGGTGAAGCTGCCGCCAGCCGTCGCTATGCAACCGCCGGCCCCCCCGGTCTATCGGCGGCTGCTGCCGGCGAGCATCCAGCTCGACCAGATCGTGTCGCAGCCGACGCTCATGATGATCCGCAACATCGCGCGACACCCGGTCCGGGCTGCGTTCACGGCGCTCGGGATGGCGCTGGCCACAGCGATCCTCGTCGTCTCGCTGTTCACGCGGGACAGTATGGAGCAGCTGATCGACGTAACCTACTTCCTCGCCGACCGGCAGGACGCGACCATCGGCTTTTCCGAGAAGCGGATCGAGAATGTGGTGGAGCAGGTGAACCGGCTTCCGGGCGTTCTCGCCACCGAGCCGTTCCGCGAGGTGCCCGTCCGGATCCGTCATGGCAACGTCGAACGGCGGATCACGATCAGCGGCCGGCCCGCCGATACCGATCTCAGGCGCATCATCGATGCCGACCTCCGGCCGGTCGCGCTTCCTGAAACGGGCCTCGCGATCTCCAGCATGCTCGGTCAGATACTCGGGGTGGGGGCCGGCGATGACGTCGAGCTCGATCTGCTGGAGGGAGCCCGTCGCACCGTGACGATGCCGATCGTGGCCACTGTCGAGGACTACTTCGGCATCAGGGGAATGATGGACATCGAGTCGCTCCGGAAGCTGATGCGCGAGGCGCCCGTCGTGAACAGCGTGAACCTCAGCCTCGACGAGAACCGGAAGGAGGACTTCTACGCGGCGGTGAAGTCCATGCCGACGGTCGGCGGCGTGGCGCTGCAGCGCGTGTCCCTGGCGAACTTCCGCAAGACCGTCGCACTGCTCGTCACCACGATGGCGAGCATCTATACCGGGCTCGCCGCCGTGATCGCGTTCGGTGTCGTCTACAACAACGCCCGGATTTCGCTCTCCGAACGCGCCCGGGAATTGGCCAGTCTGCGCGTGCTGGGCTTCACGCGCGGCGAGGTGCTGCGCATCCTCCTGCTTGAACTGGCTATCCTCACCCTGATCGCCCAGCCGCCCGGCTGGATCATGGGTTACGGGCTCGCGTGGGTCATGAAGACGAACCTGGCCGGCGAACTGATGCGCGTCCGTCTCGTCGTCGAACATTCGACCTATATGATCGCCACCTCCGTCGTGGTGCTGGCGGCCATCGCCTCCGCAGCCGTTATCCGCGAACGCATCGACAAACTGGACCTCGTCGCGGTCCTTAAGACGCGAGACTAGCCATGCCGGCAAAGTGGACCAAACGTATCATCGGTGCTGCGGCCCTGGCCGCGATCGCGGGAGGACTGGCCTGGTTCGCCTGGCCCCGGCCGGTACTGGTGGACCTCGCCACCGTCTCGAAAGGGCCGATCGAAGTCACGGCAGATGACGACGGCAAGACGCTGTCTCTTATACACA